>JAHZLH010000019.1 GCA_022599915.1 Actinomycetes bacterium | reverse complement strand
TGACGACAGCCATGCACCACCTGTATAGCGCCCTCTAAAGGACCTGACATCTCTGTCAGTAAACGCTGTATGTCAAGCCTAGGTAAGGTTCTTCGCGTTGCATCGAATTAAGCCGCATGCTCCGCCGCTTGTGCGGGCCCCCGTCAATTCCTTTGAGTTTTAGCCTTGCGGCCGTACTCCCCAGGCGGGGCGCTTAATGCGTTAGCTGCGGCGCGGAAAACGTAGATAGTTCCCCACACCTAGCGCCCACCGTTTACGGCGTGGACTACCAGGGTATCTAATCCTGTTTGCTCCCCACGCTTTCGCTCCTCAGCGTCAGTATCGGCCCAGAGACCTGCCTTCGCCATCGGTGTTCTTCCTGATATCTGCGCATTCCACCGCTACACCAGGAGTTCCAGTCTCCCCTACCGAACTCTAGTCTGCCCGTATCGAATGCAGGCCCGGAGTTAAGCTCCGAGTTTTCACATCCGACGTGACAAACCGCCTACGAGCCCTTTACGCCCAATAAATCCGGACAACGCTTGCGCCCTACGTATTACCGCGGCTGCTGGCACGTAGTTAGCCGGCGCTTCTATTGCAGGTACCGTCACTAACGCTTCGTCCCTACTGAAAGAGGTTTACATCTCGATGTACTTCATCCCTCACGCGGCGTTGCTGCGTCAGACTTTCGTCCATTGCGCAATATTCCCCACTGCAGCCTCCCGTAGGAGTCTGGGCCGTGTCTCAGTCCCAGTGTGGCCGGTCGCCCTCTCAGGCCGGCTACCCGTCGTCGTCTTGGTAGGCCATTACCCCACCAACAAACTGATAGGCCGCGGGCCCATCCCTCACCAGAATCCTTTCCACGTCCTCGGATGCCCGAGGTCGTGAATATCCGGTATTAGCCCCGGTTTCCCGAGGTTATCCCAGTGTGAGGGGTAGGTTGCCCACGTGTTACTCACCCGTTCGCCACTCTCTGCTTCCCGAAGGAAGGTTCTCGTTCGACTTGCATGTGTAAAGCACGCCGCCAGCGTTCGTCCTGAGCCAGGATCAAACTCTCCGTGAATGTTTCATGGTTCCGGCCCTAAGGCCGAAGAAACGACCCGGAGGTCGATCTAGCTGAACAGTGCCATCCGGAGATGGTCACTGCTAAAAAAGCAGGCGATAGACATCCGAGGATGTCATCGCCTGAAAGGAATCCATCTGCAGAGGCAGGTCTAGGACCAGCCCCCGAGACGGGTTTGCTTGGCATTGACTTTCGGCACACTGTTGAGTTCTCAAGGAGCGGACGCGCACTAAATCAGGCTTTCAGCCGTTTTTTAGGGCAACCCCTCAAAGTTACGCAGGTTCTTGACCGAAGTCAATACCCCTCAGCAACTTTTCTGTGGGAGGCTGGGAAACTCCCAACCGTTGCGACCTTCTGATTTGTTCCCAAACCTCGGGCCGCGCATAACTGTACGACTTGCTTGAAAGCCAGGTCAAATCGGGGTCATTCAGACAGCCCAACCCCGAGCGGAGCAGGCACAAGAATCGTCCGGATTCACTCGCTGCCATCGAGCAAAGGTCGGGAAAGCCAGCCGGCAACGCCCCCGGCAATACCGAGCACGCGACAGTTGGTGGGACACAGCAATCGGGTAAGAATCCAGCGCTAGTTCAGCGCGCTAGCGTCGACGCCAGCCATCGACTTGCGGCCACGCCGCAGTACCAGCCAGCGGCCGTGCAGCAGGTCTGCTGGCCCCACTTCGCGATCAATGTCGCTGACCCGCTCATTGTTGAGATAGGCACCGCCCTCATTGATGGTGCGCCGAGCTGCACCAGTCCCCTTGACCAGACCGGTCTTGGCGAACAGTTGCACGAACGGCACGGCACCGGTGTCACCGAGGTCTTCCGCCGTGACGGTGTAGCCGGGCGCTTCCGCCAGCGCTGCCGCCAGGGTGGCGGGGTCAGAGTCGCTGAGCTCACCGCGGCCGAACAGCGCCGCAGATGCAGCCTGTACCGCAGCAGTAGCAGCCGCACCGTGCACCAGCGTGGTCATCTCCTCCGCCAGCGCTCGCTGGGCTTCCCGGGCACCTGGTCGCTCAGCCATGGCTGTGGCCAGTTCCTCGATATCGGCTCGCGACTTGAAACTGAACACCTTCAGCCAGCGGATAACGTCACGGTCGTCAGCGTTGATCCAGAACTGGTAGAAGGCATACGGGCTGGTGCGGTCGGAGTCCAACCAGACAGTGCCGGTTTCGGTCTTACCGAACTTCTGGCCGTCGGCTTTCACCAACAGCGGGGTGGTGAGCGCGTGTGCGTGCTCCCCGGTGATACGTCGAATCAGATCGGTGCCAGCAGTCAGGTTCCCCCACTGGTCTGACCCGCCGGTTTGCAGTTCACAGTTGTGATCGCGGAACAGTTGCAGGAAGTCATACGACTGCAACACCTGGTAGGAGAACTCGGTGTAGGAGATGCCACCACCGGCTAGCCGGGCAGCCACCGCTTCTCGGTCCAACATTCGATTTACTGAGAAGTGCTTGCCGACGTCGCGCAGGAACTCAATGGTGTCGAGCTGCGAAATCCAGTCGAGGTTGTTGACCATCTGCGCAGCTGCGGGGCCGTCGAAGTCGAGGAACCGGCGCAGTTGCGCCTCAATCCGGCCAGTCCACTCTGCCACCACGGCGGGATCATTTAGCGTCCGTTCGCCGGTCTCTTTGGGGTCACCAATCAATCCGGTGGCACCACCCACGAGCGCCAGCGGGCGATGTCCAGCCAACTGCAACCGCCGCATCGTGAGAATCTGCACAAGATTTCCCAGGTGCAGGCTGGGAGCGGTGGGGTCGAAGCCGCAGTAATAAGTAATCGGACCCTGTTCCATACGATCTCGCAGCCGATCAAGATCGGTGGAATCGGCGATCAGGTCCCGCCACTGCAGGTCGTCGATAAGTTCCGCTGTCACTGTGCTCCCCAGTCCATCGCCGCGATTGTTGCAGGTCGGCGTGCGGTGCCGAGTCGCTGCTACCAGTGTGGCACCGTTCAATCCCCGAATCTAAGTACGGCAAGCGCCAGCGCGCCCGGGGAGACTCCGGGATGACCGGTGGCTACCTGCCGGCGCGCCGGGCGCTGACTTGGCTGCGGAGTTGCTCGATCTGCTCTGCCACTCGCTGCGGAGCCGTACCGCCCACAGTGTTCCGCGAGGCCAGTGAGCCGGAAATCAATAGCACCTCGCGAACCTGGGGGGTGAGCATCGGGGAGACCGACGCGAGTTCGGCGTCAGTGAGTGCTTCTAGTTCCACCCCACGGCCCTCAGCAATCCGCACGCACCCGCCTGCTGCTTCATGCGCTTCTCGGAATGGCATGCCGTGGCGCACCAACCATTCGGCGATATCAGTGGCTAGGGCGTAACCACCGTCCGCCGCAGCCGCCATCCGGTCAGTGTTGAACTGCAGTGTGGCAACCATTCCGGTGAACGCCGGTAGTAGCACCTGCAGCTGCGTCACCGAGTCGAAGACCGGTTCTTTGTCCTCTTGTAAGTCGCGATGATAGGCGAAGGCTAGGCCCTTCAAGGTGGCCAAGAGTCCAGTCAGGTTGCCGATCAGTCGGCCAGCCTTGCCGCGGGCCAGTTCAGCGGCGTCTGGGTTCTTCTTCTGCGGCATGATGCTGGAACCGGTGGAGAAACCGTCATCCAACCGCGCCCAAGAGAACTCAGCTGACGCCCACAGCGACACCTCTTCGCCGATCCGGGACAGGTGCACACCGATCATTGCCGCGACGAACAGGAACTCGGCGGCAAAGTCGCGGTCGCTCACCGCGTCAATCGAGTTACCCAACACCGAGTCGAAGCCCAGCTCAGCTGCAACTGCTTCCGGATCCAAGCCGAGCGAAGACCCAGCCAACGCACCCGCACCCATGGGAGACCGAGCCGCCCGCTTGTCCCAGTCCCGCAGTCGTTCCACATCGCGCAACAAGCCGTGGGCGTGCTTGGCTACCTCGTGGCCAAACGACACTGGCTGCGCCCGTTGCAGGTGGGTGAACCCCGGCGCGGGCGAGTCAACGTGATTACTCGCTTGCTCGATCAGAGCATCCACGAGGTCAAGAACCAGCGAGGTCAGACTCTGCGCCTGATCGCGCAAATACAGTCGAAAGTCGGTGGCGACTTGATCGTTGCGACTGCGGCCCGCGCGCAGTTTCCCGCCGAGTTCCGGGCCTAGTCGTTCCACCAAGCCGCGTTCCAGCGCAGTGTGCACGTCCTCATCTTCCGGGATCGGAAGGAACGACCCGGCATCGACGTCCACTGCGAGTTCCTGCAGTCCGGCGATCATCCGGTCCAGTTCGTCGTCGCTGAGCAAGTTCGCCCGGTGCAACACGCGAGCGTGCGACTGACTCTGCTGCAGGTCATAGGGCGCCAGCACCCAGTCGAACTGTGTGGAGCGGCTCAACTCCACCATCGCCGCGTGCGGGCCGCCGGCGAACCGACCACCCCACAGCCGGGCTGGTGAGTCTTCCGATTTCTCAGCCATTGCGACCCTCCCGTTGGTCCCGAGCCGCAGCCAAGGTACTGGGTAGCCCGAACAAGTCGATGAAGCCTTTCGATTTGGACTGGTCGAAAGTGTCACCGGTGTCGTAGGTGGCCAAGTTGAAGTCGTAGAGCGATTCATTGCTGCGCCGCCCGGTGGGTACTGCTCGGCCAGCGTGCAGGGTGAGCCGGACGTCGCCGGAAATGGGCAGATTCGCTTCAGCCACGAAACCGTCCAAGGCCCGCTTCAACGGCGAGAACCACAACCCGTCGTAGACCAACTCACTCCACCGCTGCGAAACGCTGGCGTAGAACCGCGCCAGATCCTTTTCCACGGTGACGTTTTGGAGTTCATTGCGGGCCGTCATCAAGGTGATCGCACCAGGAGCCTCATAGACCTCCCGACTCTTGATCCCGACCAAGCGGTCCTCCACGATGTCCAGCCGCCCAATTCCATGGGCACCTGCGCGCCGATTGAGCTGCTCGATGGCCTGCAACATCGTGACCGGCTCACCGTCCAGTGCCACCGGGACACCACCCTCGAAACTGATGACCACTTCATCGGCGTCTCGCGGCACAGTCGGATCGTCGGTGTAGTCATAGACGTCTTCGATCGGGGCGTTCCAGATGTCCTCGAGGAAGCCAGTTTCGATGGCACGACCCCAGACGTTCTGGTCAATGGAGTACGGCGACTTCTTGGTCACGTCGATCGGCAGGTTGTGCTTCTCAGCGAACTCGATGGCCAGATCGCGAGTCATGGCATAGTCACGCACTGGGGCGATGCAGTTGAGGTCGGGCGCCAGGTTGGTGATGCCAACTTCGAACCGCACCTGATCATTGCCTTTACCGGTGCATCCGTGGGCAACGATGTTCGCGCCGTGCTTGCGAGCCGCAGCAACTAGGTGCTTCACAATCAACGGCCGGGAGAGTGCCGACACCAGCGGATAGGTGCCCATGTACATGCCGTTGGCCTGCAACGCCGGCAAGCAATAGTCGTCGGCGAACTCGTCGCGCGCGTCGGCGACCTCAGCCGCCACCGCACCGCACCCAATCGCACGCTCACGGATGACCTCAAGGTCTTCGCCACCCTGACCGACATCGACCGCGACCGCGATCACTTCGGCACCGGTTTGTTCGGCAATCCACCCGATCGCGACACTGGTGTCCAATCCCCCGGAATAGGCCAATACCACTCGATCCGTCATTTATCCTCCATGGTGTTGATAGCGCTTCCGGCAATCGCCGGGGTCACGGGCGCACCCGCTGATTGACAAGTTCCAAAATTCGATCCGCCACCGCTGGCCCGCCATCGGTGTCCCTGGTCACCAACAGCACAGTGTCGTCACCAGCGACAGTTCCGATCACCTCGGGCAAAACGGTGTGGTCAATAACGCTGGCCAGGTATTGCGCGGCTCCAGGTGGGGTGCGTAGCACGACGATGTTGCCCGAAGCGTCGGCGCTGATCAGGATTTCCTCACCCACCCGAGCCAGCCGCTCACCACCGGTTGCGGCCGCATCCGGTCCAATCAGCGAGTCATCGGCACCCTCACCCGGCACCGCGTAAATCAGTTCCCCTTGCGGACCGGGAATCTTGCCGGCTCGCAGTTCGTCCAGGTCTCGACTCACCGTGGCTTGGGTGACCTCGATTCCTTCGGCCTGCAGCAATTCGATCAAGTCCGCCTGGGAGCGGACCGGGTGTAGCTGCAGGAGTTCGGCGATTCGCAGCCGCCGGGCATTCATAGTGCGGGGCAGATTCATGACGCCAACTCCCGCGCCGCGGCCAGGATCGTCGGAAGGGCGTCAGTGAAGGACTGCGCCTCGGC
Organism: Actinomycetes bacterium; assembly: GCA_022599915.1. NCBI lineage: Bacteria > Bacillati > Actinomycetota > Actinomycetes > Actinomycetes bacterium. The sequence goes on along the minus strand of JAHZLH010000019.1, from coordinate 88,393 downwards.
CGCCGACAGGATCAGTGGCGGCGCCAGCCGCACCGCATCCGGGCGGACTGCGTTGACGAGGAAGCCGTGATCCCGGGCCGCCTGCTCTACGGCCGGGGCCTGCGGGTCAGTCATTTCAATGGCACGCCACAGTCCGGTGCCGCGCTGACCAGCGAGCCACGCATCATCGGTGGCGTCGATGCCAGCAGCCAGCGACTCGCCAACGGTGGTGACAGAGGCGAGCAAGTCGTCAGCCTCGATCGTGTCAATGACCGCCAACGCAGCAGCGCAACTGATCGGATTACCGCCAAAGGTGGTGCCGTGGTCACCAGGGCGCAGCAGGTCACCTGCTGGGCCCGTAGTCAGAACGGCACCCAGCGGCAGCCCACCAGCCAGGCCCTTCGCCAAGGTGATGACGTCCGGCATGACCCCTTGGGCGGTGCTGGCGAACCAGTCGCCGGTCCGGCCGATGCCAGACTGCACTTCGTCAACGACCAATAGGGCCCCCGCGGCGTCGCATAACCGCCGCGCTTCGGCCAGGTAACCTGCTGGCGGTGCGACGACACCGCCCTCCCCCAGCGTCGGTTCCAGGAACACCGCGGCGACGCTGTCATCGATCGCTGCGGCCAGCGCGGACGCGTCGCCGTAGGGAACGAAGGCCACCGGATCCGGCAGCGGAGCGAACGGGTCTCGCTTGGCAGGGTTGCCGGTGATCGCCAGGGCTCCCATGGTGCGCCCATGAAAGGAGCCCTCGGCGGCAATGACCCGCAGTCGACCACCGCTGGGATCACTGCTCCAGCCGTGTCGGCGGGCAATCTTGAACGCTGCCTCGTTGGCGGTGGCCCCGTCTTGGGAGAAGAACACCCGCGCGGGTGCGCCGAGTAACCCCACTAGTCGTTCCGCCAACAGCAGAGCGGGTTCTTGGATGTAGAGATTGCTGCAATGCGCCAACTGGGCTGCCTGCCGCGCTACCGCTTCCGTGATGGCCGGATGAGCGTGACCGAGCGAGGACACTGCGATACCCGCCAGCAGATCCACATACTCCCGGCCATCTACATCGACTACTCGACAGCCCTTGCCATGGTCGAGTGCGATTGGTGGGGTGCCGTAGTTGGCCATCATGACCGCGTTCCAGCGCGCCTGCATCGTCTGGTTGTTGCTGGGGTTGGTCATAGCGAGTCCGCCTGCCTTGGTTGTACTCATGCGTCTTCGGCTCCGTCGGGCAGGATCATGGTGCCCACACCTTCGTCGGTGAACACTTCCACCAATAGTGAATGCGGAATGCGGCCGTCGATAATATGGGCTCGTGGGACTCCGGCCGCGACTGCGTCGGCACAGGCTTGCAGCTTCGGCACCATCCCCGCCTCAGACTCGGCCAGCATCGGCTTGAGTTCTGACAACTCCAAGGTGCGGATGACCTGGTCAGTGTTGGGCCAGTCAGCGTAGAGCCCCTCCACATCGGTCAATAGCACGAACTTGTCTGCCTTGAGCGCGGCAGCCAAGGCAGCAGCGGCGGCATCGGCATTGATGTTGTAGGGGTTGCCGGACTCGTCCATACCGACACTGGACACAACCGGAATCAGGCCGTCGTCGATCAGGGTGGTAACGAAGTCTGGCCGGACTTCGGCAATGTCACCGACAAATCCCAGATCCACTTTTTCGCCATCGGCTTCGGCGTAGCGCTGTCGGGCGGTAAATAGGTGAGCGTCTTCGCCGGACACTCCGACGGCGAAGGGGCCGTGTTCATTGATAAGTGACACAACTTCTCGCTGCACTTGGCCAGTGAGCACCATGCGCACGACATCCATAGCATCGGAGTTCGTGACCCGATACCCGGCAGCAAACTCACTGGGCACATCTAGCCGCTGAAGCATGTCGCTAATCTGCGGGCCGCCACCGTGCACCACGACCGGGTTCAGCCCAGCCAGCCGCAGGAAGACCACATCTTGGGCAAAAGCCCGCTGCAGGTCACGGTTCATCATGGCGTTGCCGCCGTACTTCAACACCACGGTGGCGCCATGGAAACGCAGCAGCCACGGCAGGGCCTGCGCCAAGACGCCAGCGTGCTGCTCGGCGGTGGCGCGATCGGCGCCGAGGAAGGTTTTCATGACAGGTCCTAGGTGGAGTAGGCGGAGTTTTCGTGGACGTAGTCGTGGGTGAGGTCGTTAGTCCAGACCTCGGCCCGGTGATCACCAGCGGCTAGGTCGATCACCACGGATACATCGCGACCGGACAGGTCGACCAGCGAGCGGTCCTCCCCCACACCACCACTGCGGCAGACCCACACCCCGTTGACGGCAACGTCAACCTGATCCGGTTCAAAGGCAGCGTCGGTGGTACCGACCGCGGACAAGATCCGACCCCAGTTGGGGTCCTCGCCGAACATGGCGCACTTGAACAGGTTGCTGCGGGCGACGGCTCGGGCGGCAACTTCAGCATCAGCCTCAGTAGCCGCAGCGCGGACTTCAATCTGGATCTCTTTGCTGGCGCCTTCCGCGTCAGCGACCAATTGGCGAGACAGATCCGCACATACCTGTTGGACCGGATCCAGTAACTCATCGACACCGGCCACTACCCCGGAGGCGCCGGAGGCGAGCAGCAACACAGTGTCATTGGTCGACATGCAGCCGTCGGAGTCCACCCGGTTCAGTGTGCGGGCGACGGCGGTGTCGAGCACCTCCTGCAGCACATTGGGCTCCACCTGGGCATCAGTGGTGAGGACCGCAAGCATCGTGGCCATCCCTGGTGCCAACATACCCGCACCTTTCGCCATCCCGCCGACGGTGAAGTCACCTGCTATCGCTGCAGTCTTGGGTCGGGTATCAGTGGTCATAATTGCCTCGGCCGCGTCAGTGCCGCCGTCGGCGGCCAGCGCAGCAACCGTGGCATCGACGCCCGGCAGCAGCGCGGTCATATTCAACGGCTCACCGATCAATCCGGTGGAGCAGACCCCGATCTCAATCGCACCACATTCCAACAGCTCAGCCAGGTGTTCCGCAGTGTGGTGAGTATCGGCGAACCCATCCGGACCAGTACAGGCGTTGGCACCACCAGAGTTCAACACTACTGCGCGAAGTTGCCCAGTAGTGAGTACTTGCCGACTCCACAACACCGGGGCGGCCGCAAAGCGATTGCGGGTGAACACACCTGCAGCTGCCTGCTGTGGACCGTCGTTGAGAACAACGGCAACGTCCAACTTCGCCCCCGACTTCAGACCTGCTGCCACACCCGCGGCTTTGAACCCTGCGGCGGCCGTCACTCCGGCGGTCATGGCGCTACCCCCAACAGTGGTAGCCCCTCGCCCTCCGGTAGTCCCAAGGCAAGGTTGGCGTTTTGCACGGCTTGCCCAGCCGCACCCTTAATCAAGTTGTCCAGCGCCGCGACGACCGTCACCCGACCGGTGCGTTGATCGGCAGACAGTTGCAGGTGCACGGAGTTGCTGCCACTAGTCGAGGCCGTCGTTGGCCACTGCTCGTCGGGCAGCACTTGGACGAACGGCTCCTCGGCGTAGGCAGCGGTCAGCGCCTCCCGAAGTTGCGCCTCGGTGACACCAGCAGCAAGCCGAGCGGTGCTGGTGGCAACGATGCCGCGTGGCATCGGGGCCAGCAGCGGGGTGAAGAGGACGCTGGCAGGCGCGCCAGCAGCGGCCGACAGTGCTTGCTCAATCTCCGGGGTGTGCTGGTGCGTTCCGCCCGGCTTGTAGGCGCGCATGGAACCGGCTACTTCGGTGGCGGACAACGCCACCGAAGCTTTGCGACCGGCTCCACTAGTGCCACTGGCTGCTACCACCACAATGTCGCTCGGTTCGATGAGTCCGGCAGCGAGCAGCGGATGCAGCGACAGAATGATCGAAGTCGGATAGCAGCCGGGGTTGGCAATCCGCTTACTGCCGGCAATCTGCTGGCGAGCGCCGGGGAGTTCCGGCAGACCATAGGTCCAACTGCCGGCGTGGTCGCCGCCGTAGTAGTTTGACCAGGCGGTTGGATCAACGAGCCGATAGTCGGCCCCCAAGTCCACGATGAGACCCGCTCCGGGGAGTTGTTCGGCGATAGCCGCTGACTCGCCGTGCGGAAGGGCGAGAAAGATAACGTCGGCAGTTGCAAGCGTCTCAGGTGTGGTTGGCACCAACTCGATCGAGCCCAGTGGAGCTAGTTGGGGATGTATCTCCGCAAGCGCTCGACCGGCATTGCTACCCGCTGCTGCCACGACCAACTCGAACTGTGGGTGCCCAGCGATCAACCGAATTAACTCGCCGCCGGAGTACCCACTAGCGCCAGCCACCGCTGTGGTGGTCGTTTGCGAAACCATGCGCATGAGTATACGCATACGTGAATACTCATGCGCACCTCCCCGACAGGACGCCTTCATCAGCGAACCGTACTTGCCGGTCGCACCCGTCGCAGCGACATCTTCCGGTCGCATTCGCCTACTTCAGCGACCCACCCAACGAAGCCGCCCCATGACGCTGGTGGGGTCGCTAGGCTCAAGCGCAATAGGTGTCTGTATCCCGTGAACTGATGAGGTAGCGACTATGTCCGAGACCATCCCCCGCCCCTTCTCCGTAACCTTGCTAGTCGTCTTGATCTGGGTTGTCGCGATTATCAATATCCTCTTCGGGATCGGACAAGTAACCGAAGCGTTCACACCAGCTGGTCAGGAATATGGCTGGGCCGCGCTGATCTACGGCCTGATCGTGGCACTGATCGCAATCCGGCTCAGTAAGGGTGGCAGTTTCCTGCGGATGCTGCTGACCGTCGTACTGGTGTTCCGACTAGCAGTGGACGTCTTCATCCTGTTCTCCGACTTTGGCGGTGCCGTTGTCAGCATGGCGTTCAACATCTTCCTGCTGTGGTTGCTGTGGAACAATAAGGCCAACACGTTCTTCAACCAAAGCTGACAGCATTTGACCGTTTGACGCACCACAACCCTGATCCGGCACTCCGCCGGATGGGGTTAGTTCGGTACTCCCCGCCCGCGTTGCAATGATGAGCGCATGACCGAGACCTCACCGCGACTGAGTCGGCAGGAGTTGTTCTTTCTCACGCTGCTGGGCCTGGGCGTGACTGGCACGGTCTTCGGGCAACTAGGAAGCACCTCGGCCGCACTACGGGCTGGCGGCGAAAACGGCAGTGTCTTCACTGGACTGTTCTTATCCATATTTCTGCTTGCTTCCGCCTTATCTGCACCCTGGGCGGGAGCACTCGCGGCTCGACTGGGTGATCGTCAGGCCTTCGCACATGTACTGCTGGCCACCGCCCTGGCTTGGGCGGTTCTCGGACTATTCGTTACCGCGCTGCCTTCCGACATCGTGCCGCTTCTAGCGGCCGCACCCATTCTGGGGGCGTTGTCCGGCATTGGCCTGGTACTGGGAACAGTCGCAGCACCCGGCTACCTCGGCGGGATGCAGGTAGCCGCGGCGGTGGCTCGCCGATCGGTATCCGCAGGCATCGCCGGTGCAGTTGGCGGCATCATCGGTGGCCGCATCATCGACCAGAGCGATGCCGGGCTCGGGATCATCCTCAACGGACTTCTCACGCTGCCGCTAGCGCTCTTTATCTACCGAGAGAAGCCGCAGGCACAAGGCCTGGCTCCGGAGAAGCAACAGCGACACAGCCTGAAAGCAGCCTGGGCTGATGTACGCAGCAGCTGGTTGTTGCTTCGTACGGTGGCGTTGGGGGTGATGGTTGCACTGTTCCTCGCCCCGATGGTGTCGATGATTGTGCCGATCACCAACGATCTGGAGCACGATTCAGTGGCGACCGCCGCTGGGACAGTACTGGCTGGCATGGCCATCGGCCGAATGTTCGTGCCATGGATCACCGACCGACTGTCGGTCGGGAGATCACACCTTGCCACTGCTCTGATCTGCTACGGCTCAATTGCAGCACTGATGGTGTTATTCGCTGCAACCACCTGGGTCGTGGCGGCGTCGGCGCAACTGCTCTTGTGGGGGATCATCGGCGTTGGTTTTGGTGCTGCTCGCTACAGCGGCCGTGCCATGTGCTTCGGCGTCTCGGCTACCTCACTGGGGAAGGGACACGGCCGAGCCGGCGTGGTGGCGCTGGTCGCGATCGGCGGACTGACCGCACCAATAGGGACACTGTTGTGGGGAATCCTCATCCAGCATCTGTCCGCGGCAATCACGATTTTGTTCGGCGCTGTCGGAATCCTGCTCGTGGTTGGCTGGATTGCCCTAGAACTGCGCGCAAGACCGAAACCGTCGACCGCTGACGCTACTTAAGCCGTCGCCACCGATCTCTTCACTGCGAACACCTGACAGGTTCACTCAAGTTGGGCAGCGAGAAACTGTTGCGAAAGACACCTGCTGCTCGTCTCTTCACTGCAAGGCAGGAGAAGACCATGACTAGCAGCGATTACCACCACGGCCACCACGACAGCGAGACGACAGTGCGCAAGGTGGAGAGCAGTTACGAACTAAGCACGAGTTTCGACGCTGACTGGCAGTTGGGCTGGGAGTGACCCTCCGGATTCACGCCGTTGCGCGGCGACGACTACTCTTCGGCGATCGCGTCCAGGATGTTCAACCGGGCCGCCCGTCGTGCAGGCAGCACCGAAGCCAGTATCCCGATGATGATGGACAACACCACGATCGCGACCATCACGTTGATTGGCACAGCCAGGACGTCGATGCCAGCGTTTACAAGCGCCTGCTGCAATCCGATGCCAGCCGCCAGACCGGCAGCGATACCTAACACCGCCCCCAGCAGTGAGACCATTACCGCTTCCCAGCGAACCGCCCGACGCACCTGCCGGCGGGTGGCGCCCACTGCGCGCAGCAGACCAAGTTCGCGGGTGCGTTCCACCACGGACAGGCTCAGCGTGTTCACCACTCCCAGAGCCGCAATAATCACTGAGAGCGCGAGTAAGCCGTAGACGAAGAACAACAACTGATCCAGTTGTGCGGCGTTCTGCTCTTTGATCTCGGTCTGGTCCAGCACCACCAGCAGTGGATTCGCAGCGGTGATGTCTTCGACATCCGCTAGGACCTGTGCGTTATCCGCTTCCGATTCGGTCGCAACGTACAGCAGTCGGTCTTGTTCAGCGCCACCGACCGAGCGGTACTCATCGAGGTCGATCACCATTCCGGTCAGCAAGGCGTTCGCCTCGAACACCCCCACCAGATCGAAGGTCAACTGCTGACCGGACGGGAATAGCGCGGACACCTCGTCGCCTACCGACCAGTCGCGCTGGTCGGCTAGATCGTCACTAACGATGGCCGACGTCTCACCAAAAGTTGCCCCATCACCCGACGTGAACGTGAGGTCGTAAACCGCGTCTAGTGGCGCGCCGCCTACTGCAGTGACGCTGCCGGCCTCGTCATCCAGCTCGGCTGGGCCACCAGACTCGCTCACCACGTACTCAACACCCGGAACTTCCCGGATCTGGCTGGCGATCTGTGGATCGAAGGGTTGCGCAGTTTCAGTAGCGACGACGTAGTCGGCCAGGAAGGCACGGTCGATCAGGGACAGCACCGACTCCTTGGCCGAGGCGGTAATGACCGTGACCGACACCACCAGGGTGATGCCAATGGTTAGCGCACTGGCAGTAGTAGCCAGTCGTCGCGGTGAGCGGGCGGCGTTGCGGGCTGCCAACTTGCCGCTGGATCGACCCAATAGACCCAAGAGCGGGGCGAACAGTCGCACCAGGGCAACTCCCAGCAGCGGCGCAAGCAGCAATACCGCGATGATGAGCAACAAGACCGCAATACCCACTTGACTCGCGGCAGCGTCAGTCTCGGTCTGATTCAGGCCACCGGCAAACAGCGCACCGGACCCCAACAGCAGCAGGAATCCGATGACGGTCCGGACTCGCCCGATCCGCTCCCGACCTCCGGAGGATTCCCGCAGTGCCGCTACCGGCGCCATCCGAGCACCCCGAATACCTGGCAACAGCGCCGAGAGCAGGGTGACAACGATGCCGATGCCGAGCGCCCATACGACAGCTTCGGAGGTCAATGCGATCCCAGCCGTCAAGCTGAGCCCAAACGAGGCAAAGACCGCCGTCAAAGCCAACGCCAGTAGCCAGCCACCACCGATACCCACAATGACCGCCACGATGCCCACGAGCAGCGCTTCGGTTAATACCGCTATCAGCACCTGGCGGCGAGTGGCACCGATGGCCCGCATCAGCGCCAACTCTCGGGCTCGTTGCGCCACCAGCATGGAGAAGGTGTTGTAGATCAGGAAGGCGGCAACGAATAGGGATACCGCGGCGAAGCCAATGAGGAAGTAGTTGAAGAACGACAGTCCTTGCCGCAACTCGTCACTTTGTTCTTCCACCTGTTCCGCACGGGTCTGCACCAACAGTGAATCGTCGTTCAGCGCTGAGCGCAGCGCGGCGGCGACCTCATCGTCGGTGTAGCCGTCGGCGACCGCGATCTCCACAGAAGTCCACTTACCTGGCTCCGCCAATAGTTTCTGCGCCTGCTTGGAGACAAACGCGGTGATCGTGGCGCCGGCTAGACCACCGGTTTCGCCGAACCGAAAGACACCGACCAGGGTCGTGGTGATCTCTCCGGCTGGGGTGATCACGTCCACCTCGTCACCGAGTTCCACACCCAATTTGGGGAAGGTCGTATCGTCGACAGCGATCTCACCGCTCTTAGCGGGTTCTCGGCCAGAGGTGATGGTGCTGACCTGCAGCAGTGGATCTTCGGCCGCGTTCACGCCGAGCGCGGGCGGTCCCACCGCGCCCACTACTTCGCCATCGGAGTCCAGCAGGTAGACACCATTGCGGTTGATGCCACCCTCAGCCGCAGCTACGCCTTCAACTCCGGCGGCTTCCTGCACGACTTTTTCACTCACCAGTAGTGGCTCGGAATCACCTCGATCGGAAGTGAAGTCGAGTTCTACCGCTGGTTCTTGGGTGATCAGCACGTCTTGGGCGCTGCCCTCGATAATGCTGACGAAGGTGCGATCCAGTGCGTTGGTGAAGATCAGGGTGCCAGTGACAAACGAGACTCCCAGTACGACGGCGAGGGTACTGAGCACAAGCCGACCCTTGTGGGCCAGCGCTGTTCGAAGAGTTGTACGCAACATCAGGCGGGTCGATCCGCCTCGAAGGCGATCATGCGCTGCAGCACCCGATCGGCTGCCGGATCCGTCATGGTGTCGACGATCTGCCCGTCAGCGAGGAACAGCACTTGATCTGCGTGGGACGCGGCATTCGGATCGTGAGTCACCATCACGATCGTCTGACCGAAGTCGTCCACACTGCGCCGCAGAAAGCCCAAAAGCTCCGCGCCAGAGCGCGAGTCAAGGTTTCCGGTCGGCTCATCCGCAAAAATGACGGTGGGGCGGGCCACTAGGGCGCGGGCGCACGCTACTCGCTGCTGTTGACCACCAGACAGTTCCGTCGGCCGGTGGTCAATGCGCGTTCGGATTTCCAAAGTGTCAACCACGGTGTTGTACCAGTCGGTGTCTACCTTGCGTCCCGCGATATCTAGCGGCAGCGTGATGTTCTCGCTGGCGGTCAGGGTGGGGACCAGATTGAAGGCTTGGAAAACAAAACCGATCTCGTCTCGGCGCAGCTTGGTGAGTTGGGCGTCGGACAGCGTTCCCAACGAGGTATCTCCGAGGAACACTTCCCCTTCCGTAAAGGAATCCAAGCCGGCCAAACAATGCATCAGGGTCGACTTACCCGAACCGCTCGGCCCCATGACGGCGGTGAACTTCCCGGTAGGAATATCGCAGTCCACGGCGTTAAGCGCCACCACGCGGGTGTCACCTGATCCGTACACCTTTGTCAGACCGACCGTTCGCGCCGCAACCGCGGTCTCACCAGGCTCGGGGGTGGTTGGTTCTGCTATTGCATTCGGATTTCCCACGTTTTCACCTTACGCGATAAGGAATCCGCTGTTCTAGGTAAGCCTTAGTGACGTGTGTCGCAGTCGAATTTCACTCGGATAACGGAAACCGCATATACCAGTACCGGTTGGTGTCAGTGCCCTCTCCCCGCTGGTGAGCCCATCACTAGCTGCGCAGAACGGCTTGGTGCTGTTCGACAGCCGCTGCCACAGCCGCCTCCCGCACCTCGGCGACTTCCTCTGCGGTCAGTGTGCGATCCGGTGCGCGGAATCGCAGCGCGAAGGCCAAGGACTTGTTGCCCTCCCCCACCTGCTCACCGGCGTACTCATCAAAGAGCCGCACCGATTCGACGAGGTCGCCGCCACCGGCGACTAGCGTTTCCGCAACATCAGCCGCCGGAATGTCACCCGCCACGATGAGAGCGATGTCTTCCTTTGCCACCGGCATGGTGCCGATGTCAGGGGCGGGGACGATGTCACGGGCAGCAGCAATCAGTGCATCCAAATCAATTTCCATGGCGGCAGTGCGCGGCGGCAACCCCAACTGTTCGACCATCTTGGGGTGCAACTCACCGGCGTGGCCCACTACCTCACCGGCAACTGACAGCGCCGCACAACGCCCGGGGTGGAACGGCGCTGGGCCGGCGGCAGCGACATCCAGATCAACGCCGACCGCATCGGCAACGACCCGAGCCGCACTGACGGCATCAGCCCAGGTTGCCGATCGCGCCGGTCCCCACCAACCCGCCGGTTCCCGGTTGCCGGCCAAGACCACTGCCACGTGGCGCGGCTGCTCGGGCAGCAGCGCATCAAGTTCGGCGAGTTCCGCGTCGGTTGGCCGATCGGCAACGTCAGGGCGTGGGGTGGGCCCGTCCTGGGCACCACGGGAAAAGAACACCACACCCTGTTCGAACAGCGCCAGATCCTCTGCCCCACGGGAGAGGTTACGTCGCGCGGTAGCTATCAGGTCCGGCAGCAGTGTGGTGCGCAGAAACGGCTGCTCATCACTAAGCGGGTTGGCCAGGCGCACCAGTCGCCGCCGCTCGTCGTCTGCTGGGATGCCCAGGTCGTCGAGGTCGGTCGCCCCGAGGAACGGGTAGGCGGGGGTTTCCACGAAACCCCGACCGGCCAGGGCCACGCCCACCCGCCGGCGAATCCGGCGAGCATGCGGCAGACCATGTTGCGCAGGCACTGCAGGCAATACCGAGGGGATCTCGTCGTATCCCACCAGCCGCAGGACTTCCTCCACCAAGTCGTAGGGATCGGTCAGGTCAGGTCGCCAACTCGGTGGGGTGACCTGGAGTTGGTAGCCCTCGGGGATCACTTCACAGCCAACCTCACGCAAGTGCGCCACAGTCGTGTCCACCGGTACCGTCAAGCCACCGACCTGAGCCGGTAGATCGGCAGGGATGGTGATGTGCGTGGGCTGTTGCGGCGCTTCAGTACCGGTCATCCCCCAGTACTCGCCGCCACCCAACTCCAACAGTAGGGCGGCCGCTCGCGCTGATGCGTAGGGCGCCAACTCCCGATCGACACCTCGTTCGAAACGGCGGGAGGCTTCACTGCTGAGTTTGTGTCGCCGGGACATCCGGGCGACCCGACGATCCGCAAAGTGCGCGGCCTCCAGCGCGATAGCCGTTGATGCATTGCTGATCTCGGTCTCAGTTCCACCCATGGTGCCCGCGAGCCCGATGGCACCGCGGTCATCGGCGATGACCAAGTCATCCGCCGATAGTTTCCGTTCGACGTGATCCAGCGTTTCCAACGATTCACCATCCTGGGCGAGCCGGGCCCGCACCGGACCGCGCAACTGGTCCACATCGAAGGCGTGCAGCGGCTGTCCGGTTTCCAGCATCACGTAGTTGGTGATGTCGACAGCCAACCCGAGGGAGCGCATGCCGCAGGCGGTGAGCCGTCGCCGCATCCAGATCGGGGTGGGTGCTGCTGGACCGAATCCGACGATCGTGCGTAGCGTGAACAGATCGCAGGCCGCTAGATCCTCAATCGCACACGGATGTGGTTCATGGTCATCCGCGGGCACCGGTAGTTCGGCGAGCTCATTCCCCGGATCAGTGAAGGACACGCCGTAACTGGTGGCAGCTTCGCGAGCCACGCCGCGGATGCTCAACGCGTACCCCCGGTCAGGGGTGACGGCAATGTCGAGCACCTCTTCGCCCAAGCCCAGCACCGGCCCGGCCGGATCACCAGGAACGCCGGCGTCAGGTGGTAGCACCATGATGCCGTCGTGATCCTCACCCAAACCGAGTTCTTGTTCGCTGCAGATCATCCCATCCGAGATGCGGCCGTAGGTCTTGCGCGAACCGATTTCGAAGCCACCGGGCAGCACCGATCCGGGTAGCGCAATAACCACTAGGTCACGGGCGGCGAAGTTTGCGGCACCGCAGATGATGCCTCGCTCACCGGGGGTATCGGGATGACCGTGGTCCTCCCCCACCGCGACCGTGCAAAACCGGATCGGTTTCTTGAATTCGGTGAGTTCTTCCACCGTGAGCACTCGGCCGATGACTAACGGGCCGGTAACCTCGCCACCGACGGTGTCAACGGTTTCCACTTCCAGCCCAGCCTGGATGAGTCTGGCGGCAACGTCTCGACCGGACTCTGACTCTGGGACGGGCGCGAACTCACGCAGCCATGACAGCGGGACGCGCATCAGACCTCCAAGCCGAACGGACGGGTGAATCGAACATCGCCTTCGACCATGTCACGCATGTCGGTGATGCCGTGGCGGAACATCAGCGTGCGTTCCAGGCCCATACCGAATGCGAATCCGCGGTAGATCTCCGGGTCGATACCGCAGGCACGCAAAACTCGCGGGTTGACCATGCCGCAGCCGCCCCATTCGATCCAACCTTCACTGCTGCAGGTGCGGCAAGGCCGATCCGGATTACCGACGGAATCGCCACGGCAGGCAAAGCATTCCAAGTCCAGTTCCGCACTCGGCTCGGTGAACGGGAAATAGGAGGGACGCAGCCGGGTGACTATGCCTTCGCCAAACAGGGCGGCAGCGAAATGGTCAAGGGTCCCCTTCAAGTGGGCCATGTTGATGTCCCGGTCGATAGCCAGACCTTCGATCTGGCTGAACACCGGAGTGTGGGTGGCATCCAACTCGTCGGTGCGGAACACCCGACCCGGTGCAACCATGTAGATCGGCGGTGGCTGCTGCAACATCGTGCGGATTTGTACCGGCGAGGTGTGCGTACGCAGCACCACGCCAGAGTCCGGGGATTCCACGAAAAAGGTATCTTGCATTGACCGAGCAGGGTGGTCAGGACCGAGGTTGAGGGCATCGAAGTTATGCCACTCGGACTCCACCTCCGGACCATCCACGACGTCATAACCCATGGCAACGAAGATGTCAGCCATCCGCTCCTGGATAGTGCTCAGCGGATGGCGGGCACCCGCGGGGTCGCGATCGTAGAACTTGGTGATATCGACAGCCTCTTCCACCAGCACTCGCTCATCACGTTCTGCTTCCAAGACTTGCTGCCGCTGCGCCAGCGCCTGCTTCACCCGCGCCCGCGCCTGGCCAACGCGCTTACCAGCTTCAGCTTTCGCCGACGGCGGCAACGCGCCGATCTCACGGTTGGCTAGCGCCAACGCCGAGCGATCACCGGCATGCTCGATGCGGGCACTTTTCAACTGGTCGAGGTCGCTAGCGGCGGCAAAGGCCTGCTCGGCGGCGGTGACAGCAGCGGTCACCGACTCCTCCGAAAGCGCCTCGGCGGCTACCGGGTCGAACTGTTTGTTGGGAGCGGACACCCGATAAGTGTAGAGAAGAAGCCGCGGCCACCCGAATCGCCCGTTCCCGAGAGTCGGACGTCAAGAGGAACGAGCAAACGCGCTGGCGTAAAGACAGACCGCTGCGGCGGCGGACAAGTTCAGTGACTCTGCCGCACCCACGATCGGAATCGACACCCGGTGATCCACCGCTGTCGCCAGTTCAGCAGCGAGTCCGTGTGCCTCATTACCGAATACCCACAACGTCGGACCCGCCAACACGTCATCAGCCTCCGGCAACGACAGTTCCCCGGCGACATCGGCAGCCAACACCTGCAAGTCATGGGTCCGAGCACTGGCAAGAGTCGCTGCAGCCGCTACCCCGGTAGCAACCGGGACGTGGAACAACGAACCTGCCGAGGAACGGACGCACTTGCCGTTGTAGAGGTCCACGGATTCGCTGGACAACAACACCGCATCAGCACCAGCGGCATCTGCGGTTCGCAGGATGGTTCCGGCGTTACCAGGGTCGCGCACCCGGTCGAGGAGGACGACGAGTTTCGCTTTCGCCAGCAGCTCAGTGGGTTCACTGTCGAGATATGAACACACCGCGGCAATACCTTGCGGGTGCACAGTTTCGGTCAGAGCCAACAACACAGCTTCCGGCACTTCGATGACCGGCAACCCCGCAGTTCGCGCCTCGTTGGCGATTGCTCGAGAAGCGTCCGCGGCATCTTCAGCTAGGTAGATCTCCACCACGACATCGGGTCGATGTCGAACTGCCTCGCGAACCGCCTGCGGGCCTTCGGCGAGAAACTTCTTGACCTGCTGACGAAAAGATCGTTGCGAGAGCCGCCGCAGGGCCCGCACCCGATCAGATTTGACCGAAGTGGGGCCCTGCGGCTGGTTCCCGTTTGCTTGGGTACCGATGTCAGGATGCCGCGGGCAGGGCAGCGCGGGACTGCTCCACCAAAGCGGCGAATGCGTCGGGATCGTTGACAGCGAGCTCGGCGAGCATGCGGCGATCAACCTCAACTCCGGCCAGTTTCAGGCCCTGAATGAACCGGTTGTAGGTCATGCCGTTGGCACGAGCAGCGGCGTTGATCCGCTGAATCCATAGCCGACGAAAGTCGCCTTTGCGTGCCTTGCGGTGATCGTAGGCGTAGGTGAGCGAGTGAGTGACCTGCTCTTTTGCCTTGCGGTAAAGCCGAGACCGCTGCCCCCGGTAGCCACTTGCCTGCTCGAGAGTTTCCCGGCGCTTCTTGTGGGCGTTCACCGCCCGCTTGACCCTGGCCATGCTGTTCCTCCTTGTAGTTGATGTTTGTGGTGCCGCAGTTGGCGGCGGTTGGGCTGGACGTCAGCGCTTGCCGAGCAGTCGCTTGACCTGCTTGGTGTCGGCCTTGGAAATGTCAGCGTCCTGGTCGAGTCGCCGAGTTCGTTTGCTGGCTTTATGTTCCAGCAGATGGCGGCGATTGGCCCGCTGCCGACGCAGTTTGCCCTTGCCAGTCATCTTGACTCGCTTCTTGGTCCCGCTATGGGTCTTCATCTTCGGCACAGTTTCCTCCTGTGGGTGACAGCGAGCGGGTGCTCGCTATTCGGTTGGCTCGGTGTTGTCGGTGGCATCTGAAGTTTCGCTCTGCCCGTCCTGTTCACGCTGGGCTCGCTCCTCATCGCGACGTTCGCGGTCCCGACGTTGCTGCGACCTAGTTCCCTTGACCTCGGATTTCTTCTTCACCGGGGAAATGACCATGATCATGTTGCGGCCCTCTTGTTTCGGGGCGTACTCCACAAAGCCAATGTCTTCGATGTCTTCCGAGAGTTTCTCCAGCAGTCGGAACCCAAGCTCGGGGCGGGACTGCTCTCGACCCCGGAACATGATCGTGACCTTGACCTTGTCGCCTTGGTTGAGGAACCGGACGATGTGGCCTTTTTTGGTCTCGTAGTCGTGGGGGTCGATCTTGGGACGGAGCTTCATCTCTTTGATCACGGTCTGCGTCTGATTGCGGCGCGCTGCCCGGTCTTTTTGGGCGGCTTCGTACTTGTACTTGCCGTAATCCATCAACTTGCACACCGGTGGGCGGCTGTTGGCAGCCACTTCCACCAGATCCAGATCGGCTTCTCGAGCGAGTCGCAGGGCGTCTTCGATGTGGACGATGCCGACCTGCTCACCATTCGGTCCGACCAGACGGACCTCCGGTACCCGGATTCGATCGTTGATGCGTAGTTCGACGCTGATGGCGCCTCCTTGGTCGTCGTACTTCGGTCATCCGCTGCGATTCTGAGCCGCGGATGTACAGCAGCACGACGACGCCACTAAGTGGCGCGACCACGCTAGCCGGAGCTGCGCGGTGGGACGTGAGTCCGCTTGCACACCCGCAGACATCTAGGTCCGCCGGGATGGCCTTAGTGTAAGGGACAACCCCCACCCCACGGCAAGCCCGTTAGCGGGTACCGTCGAAAGATGGACGCTGAGCCGTTGTCTGCAACCGCTACCCGCGACTTGATGGAATTGTCGGCGGTGGAAATCCTGGGGGCGCATGCAGCTGACCTGATGACCGCGGCCGCGGTCAAGTTGGGACTCTACGAGGGGACCACTGAGCAGCGAGATCTCGCCGAAGCTCGGATTCTTATTGAAGCGCTGGCTGGCCTGATCAAGGCAGCCGCACCGCAGTTGGGCCATCACCACGCCGCACCGCTGCGGGACGGGCTAAGCACGCTACAGCGGGCGTTCCGCGAAGCACAGGAATACCCGGATCCGCCGGGTGAAGGCCCCGGCGAATAGGACTATCGCCAGTGGTCGCCGGCAGACCACTTGGCAGCCCGGGCACCTAAGTCCAACGGCTGCGACACCAACCCTGCCAAGGCTGCCGCCACCTCATCCACGAAGGCAGCCACGTCGTCCTGCGGCGGCGACACGATGCGATCCACCGCTCCGACCCGGCGCAAGTCAGCAGCAGTGATCCGTTGGCTATTAGCCATCTCATCAGCGAGATCGGTGGTGCGATGTCGGATCAAGGAGGCGCCCTCTGGCGGCAGCGGGGTAATCCAGGCATCGGCAGCAGCCAACACATAGTCACCGGGTACCAGTGCCAGCGCTGCACCACCGCCACCGCCTCCTAGCAATACCGACAGCACTGGGGTGCGCAGCGCCGACAGATCGGCCAGACACCGAGCAATTTCACCCGCCAACGCCCCTCGCTCAGCGGCTGCGCTCAGTTCCCCACCTTGGGTATCCACGACAGTGATCAGTGGCAACTGCCAACGCTGCGCCAACGACATCGCCCGGCGGGCCACTCGCAAGTCTGCTGGCCCGACGAGCCGCCCGTCAGCCTGCGCAGCTCGATCGAAGCCAACGACGACGATCCCCAGTTCTTGCAGTCGGCCGATTCCGGCAATGGTTGCAGCAGCGGTCTCACCGGTCTGGGTACCGACCAATGGCACGAAGCCGGTGATTTCCCCGATGAACTCAGCCACACCTGGACGTTGCACCTGTCGTGTGGCGACAACTGCACTCCAACCGTCCGCCGGTTGTGAGACGCGCGAGGGACGGCCGCGTGCGGAGTCCCCGCCACCGGAACCGGCCGGTTCCCAACTGAATGACTCCACCGTGTCAGCGGGGCGGGCCCGGCAGGCTCGCAACAGATCCACCACATGGTCTCGCCACTGCTCCGGATCAGCTACTCCGTCGATAACTCCGGCGGCAGTCAGTCCCTCAGCCGTTTGCACGCCATCGGGAAACGGTTCACCGTAAAGCCCCTGGTAGACCCGCGGCCCTAAGAAGCCGATGAGCGCCCCCGGTTGTGCGAAGGTCAGATCGCCCAAACTGCCCCAGGTGGCCAGTACCCCGCCAGTCGTGGGATGACGCAGATACACCAAATAGGGCAGTCCAGCGTCCATGTGACGACGCACGGCAGCCGCGATACCCGCCATCAGCAGGAAGGCCGGCGTACCCTCCTGCATGCGAGTCCCGCCAGAGGTCGGCAACGCCAGCAACGGCAGTCCCAGGGCTGTGGCCCGATCGGTCGCACTGGCGATCCGAGCGGCTGCCACCCGACCCACCGAACCAGCCAGAAAGTCGAAGTCCGCCGCCATGACCGCAACCGGGATATCCATGACGCGGCCGGACCCAGTCAGAATGGCTTCATCCGATCTCGCCTTTGCCGCGGCTTCCCGCAGTTCCTCGGCATAAGCCGGATCAGTCTTGCCTTCAGCAGCTGGCGGATCCCACGGGCGCCAAGAACCCGGGTCGAGAACTTGCTCCAACACCTCGCCGACGGGAAGTCTGTCCATACCCTCACTCTAGGCAGACCTGCTAGCCAGAGGCACCGCTAGCCGCCGACAACTTCTGCTGCCGCCAGAATCGGCCATACCCGGGACCGAGCAGCATTACAGTGACGACATGACCAGGCCCGAGACTGTGGTGATCACCGGCGCCGGTGGCTTCATCGCCCGGCACCTGCAGGATTCACTGACTGCCGCCGGGGTGGAAGTGCGCGGCATCGATCTCATTCCCGACCCCGAGCGCGGTATTCGGCAAGGCTCAACGCTGGCACCGGAACAGTGGCGGGACGCTCTCATCGGCGCCGATGCAGTGATCCACACTGCGGCAACGGTCTCGAACGTGGCATCACTGACGCAGACCTGGACCGTCAACGTGCTGGGCACCGATCGGGTGATGCGGGCTGCGGCTGATGCCGGAGTCGGACACTTCGTTCACCTGTCATCGATCGCCGCCTTCGGTGAAGATTTCCCCGACGGGGTTACCGAGGACTACCCGGCGCGGATGACCGGACATCCCTATGCCGATAGCAAGGTCAACGGGGAGGCGCACGTGTTGGCAGCCCACGCCGCCGGCGTTATCGACTGTACGATCATCCGCCCGGGCGATGTTTACGGCCCCGGATCTCGACCGTGGGTCGTCATCCCGATTGAACTGATCAAGAAGAAGCAGGCGATCCTGCCCGAGGGCGGTCGCGGCATCTTCTCCCCCACCTATGTCGACAATCTCGTGTCCGGAATCGAACTGACGCTTGCGCAACCCGAGTCGCGTGGGCAGATCTTCACCATCTCCGATGGGGTGGGGGTGACCTGTCTGGACTACTTCCGCCGACTCGCCGATCTGGTCAATGGCACGGTACGCACAGTGCCCACCCCGGTCGCTCGACTGCTGGCTCGTTCGATCGGCTCCATCACCCGCGGCTTAGGCAGGGATAGCGAGTTGGGAGATGCCAGCCTGGGGATGTTGTTGCGGCGCGGCACCTACTCGATCGGCAAGGCCCAGTCGATGCTCGGCTACGACCCCATCATCGATTTGGACGAAGGGATACGCCGAGTCGACGCTTGGTTGGACAACGAGGGCCTGCGCTGATTTCGGGCCACGACCCAGCGCGGGTATCCACCGTCAAGAAGTAGCGACTTGGGCCACTGCCGCGGCGCGACACCTTACCCAGGAGCCTGTCGGTAAATCTCGTTCCCTTCAGCCTCGGCCGTATTGCCTGACACGCTAGTGCCCGAGAGGTCCAGAGATGCACCGTCGGACTGGTAAATCCCGCCGCCCGAACCTGTGCGACGCTCATCGAATGCGATCGCCGAGTTACCGGTGATGAGGCCGCCGCGCAGCTTCGCGATCGTCGGGCCATCGCCGGGTCTCCCGAGAAAGACGCCACCACCCTCACCAGCAACGTTTCCACTGATCGTGCCAGAGTTCATGGTGAACTCAGCCTCGGACTCGACACTGATGCCACCGCCGTAGCCGGCGAAATTTCCCGAAATGGACCCACCGTTCATGACCATCGTCCCGTCTTCGATGTAGACGCCGCCGCCATCGCCAGACAGCGCCGTGACGTTGTCGTGGATGCTGGCATTACCTTGCATCTCAAAGATGGGACGCCCGGCTTGTTTCGCCGCAGCCGCATCTTCGCTGTTCCGATACAGGTCAACTCCCCCGGCCACGCCAGAACTAGAGTTGCGGCGCACTGCGGCATTCCCCATCATCTTGAGGCTGCCAAAGTCAACGACCTGCACTCCGCCGGTGTCATAGGCGACGTTGTTCGCGATGACGACATCCCCGGTGAGAGTCAGGTCGCCCTCCGTACAGATACCACCGCCCCAGCTGTCGCAGGCGATACTTGCCGCGTCCGCTTCTCGCGTCTCCGCGTCTTGCGCCTGTCCGCCCGTAATCTTCAGTTCACCATCCAACGTCAGGTCTCCACCGCGTCGAACCTCAATCACTCGACCCTTGAGAGCAGCATCAATGACGTGCGAACGCTTGTCGCCGGTCGGCATCCCAGTGAAAGTCAGCGAGTTGGTGACCACGACCCGGTGATCTATACAGTTGCCGGCAAAGTTCAGCGTGCTTCCATCAGATGCCGCCGCTACGGCCTGCCGCACCGGGTTACCCCCTGAACGAATCTGGCCATTGATCAGGCATTGTTCGGGATCGAAGGGAACGACTGGGTTGCTCTCGACGCTCGGTGGGCTACTGCCCTCAGCCGAATCTGCCAACACGAAAAACGTGTACTCCGTGCCATTCCTCAACCCACTAATAGTGATAAAGGACTTCTGCGTCCAGAACTGTTGGCCGCCCGGAGCAGCCACGACGGTGTAGCCAGTGACAGCGGAACCGTCTTGATCGGCGGGCGGAGACCACGAAACTCGAGCCGAAGCATCGAGCGCTACTGCAGCCACTTGGCTAGGAGACGTGGGCGCGCTCGGGCGAGCAAACTTGACGACTAGTTTCTTGCTTTTCGTTCCCTTGGCACTTTTCGGCTTGACCAATTTGGCCCGCAAGGTGATCTTCGATTTCTCAGGGAGCTTGAGACGCTTCTTGTAGGTGCCGTCCGAGGTCGTTTTTGTTTTGGTTACTTTGACCCACTGCGACTTCTTCTTTTTCTTGCGTTCAATCTTCACCGTGGCCTTGGCCGAGCCGACGCCAGAAACCTTACCCTTTACCGAGACCTTGTCACCGATTTTGGGCTTGCTCTTGGGCCCTTTCAGGCTCACTTTGGGCTTAGCTGCTCTCGCGGCACCATCTTCATTAGCTGCTGGTGCATTGGTAGGGACGGCCGCCGCGCCAACAGTTGGCACAACCAATCCAATTGTGAGTGGCAAAGCAGCCAATGCTGCTAGCAACCGCACCGAAATCATGTTTATTCACCTCAAGAAACGCCGCGTGTCATAAAGATACCAGTGGCTTCACCGTTTACCGGCTGACACGGCTTTTTGCACCAAGGAACTGCCACCATCTCTCAACTACCGCTGCTTCCGGTGGCCCTAGGTGGAGGATCGCTCACCCTGGATAGCGGTATCCGCCAGACATCGGGCGAACCAGTGACCGGACTCTTTGATAGTGCGCTGCTGACTGCTGTAGTCGACATGGACGAGACCGAACCGGGGGCGTGTTCCTTCCGCCCACTCGAAGTTGTCCAGCAACGACCAGCAGAAGTAGCCCTGCACCGGAATGCCTCGTTGCTGAGCTGCACGCACTTCGGCTAGGTGGGCTCGGTAGTAGTCGATGCGCCGCCGATCGGCTACCCGACCGTCGCGCACCTCGTCGGCGAAGGAAGCCCCGCCTTCGGTAATGATGATGCGGGGGAATTGACCGTATGCCTGCACCATGTCCAGCACCATTCCCAAACCTTCCGGCATGATTTGCCAACCCATGCTGGTGGTGGGCGCGGTCGGGTCAACCGGATCCACCGAGGGAATGGTCCACAAACCCGGAACCGGCAGGAACTGCGACCGCAGCCGCGAGTAGTACTGGACGCCGAGGAAATCGAGGTCAACTCGACACCGATCAAGGTCACCAGGTCGCATGTACCGGTTCATTAGTCGCAGGATCGGTGCATCCTTCGTCGGGTAGCCCATCCCCAGACCAGGCTCCAAGAACTGCCGGTTAATCACCGCATGCGCGGATCGCTCCGCCCGCGCTGCCGCCCACTTTCCTGGCCCCACGCCCTGCGGTGCGGTGAGGTAGTGCGTAGTCCCCACGATCCCGTCGGGATCTGCGGCCCGCAGCGACTGCGCGCCAGCAGCAGTCGCCAGGTTGGTGTGGTGCACTGCCGCGAGATAGCCCAACAGCCCCCGCCGACCAGGAGCATGCTCACCGACCAGATATCCCAGGCTGGTAAAGCTCATCGGCTCATTGAGCAACATCCAGTTGCTCACCACATCTCCCAGCACCTCCCCTACTACACCCGCGTAGTCGGCAAATCGGCCGACGATGTCGCGATCGGTCCAGCCACCGCGATCGTCCAGCGCTTGCGGCAGGTCCCAGTGGTAGAGCGTCACCCACGGCTGCACGCCACGTTCCAGACAGGAGTCGACCACGCGACGGTAGTGGTCGATCCCGGCGCGATTGACGCTGCGGCCGTCCGGTTGGATTCGCGGCCAGGAAAGCGACAGCCGGTAGGCATCGAAGCCCAGTTCGGCCACCAACGCTGCGTCTTCGGCGTAGCGCCGGTAGGAATCGCAGGCTCGAGCCCCCGAGGAACCATCCACAATCCGACCGGGCTGGGAGCAAAACGTATCCCAGATGCTGGCGCCCTTGCCGTCAGCGGTCGGTGATCCCTCGATCTGGTAGGCCGCGGTGGCCACCCCCCAGACGAAGTCGTCACCGAACTGACTGCGGTCGGGGTCCATACGTTCATCCTGGCAGGCGAGAGCTCCGGAAGCGGGAATCAATGAGTTACCTCAAGATTTCCTCAATTTCGGGTTTGCTGGCTTGTCCGACCGGCTTGAAATGCGACATACATGTGAAAGAGCGGCGGTTAGACGAGCATCCCGAAAATGGCGATTCGGTTGAACTCGGTGTGCTCGGGAGGAAGAACGATGATGCAGTTGCGCAGCGTTCGGCGGGCTCTCCTCTTCTTCGCCGCTATCGCGCTCATGCTCTCTCCCGGATACGCCGCACAAGCCACAACTACCCACGCCGATAACCGCGGCCATCATCATCCGGAGACCAACCACCGGCCGAGCTCTCCTGATCGGGTGCCGCCGGGCCATGGTGTCGGCAAACCCGACAAGGCCGAGAAGGATGATCGGCCGCAGCCCGGTCAGAACGGCGGCGGTAACGGCAACGGCAACGGCAACGGCAACGGCAACGGCAACGGCAACGGCAACGGCAAGAGTGAGCCGCCTGGCAGTCCTGGCAAAGGTGACAACACCCCAGCCTCTCCCCCTACCGCAGCACCAGCAGTTACGGCACCGGGGTCGGTCACCGGCCTGAAAACGGCGAAGCGCTACACGCAGCGAAGCCTGAAATCTGCGGCTACTGCCGGCGGCAAGGTTCAGCTGCCGATTCCGGTGCCTGTTACCACTCACACCACCGTGAGCAGTATTCGCTGGCGGTCTGCAGTTACCAAGACGGGACGACCGGTTACTGATTGGACGAACTGGCGAAAAGTCCCCCTGGTAGACCGGAACATGGCCACGGTTTCGATCCAGCTGTCGTCGTACCGCGAACTAGTCGCCCGCGCCGGCGGCCAACGCCTAACTGTTCAGTTGCGGTGGGCAAACTCCGTCGGTATGGGTCCGATCCGAAGCGCCTCGATTCGAGTGCCACGATCGGTCCGCAACCCGCAACGCGTCGCCATAGCCACCCCAGGAATTGATGCTCGGGCCAGCAGGATTCTGCCAACGGTGCAGCCTCCCACGAGCGCAGGTCCCTATAAATTCCTGGCTCAGCGACAAGGCCGACCCATCGCTTTTTCGCCCTGTCGACAACTAAACGTTGTCGTCAATCTCGCCCATGCTCCTTCCGGCTCGTATGAGTTAGTGGCGGAAGTCGTCGCCACCTTGCGCGCAGCAACTGGATTGGCACTGACACTTGCCGATGAGACATCGGAAACACATCGCGGTCGACGGGCACCGGTGCAACCGGAACGCTACGGACCGCGGTGGGCACCCATCTTGATCTCCTGGGCCGAGGCCACTTCGGTGCCAGCTTTTCACGATCGGCAACAGCCGATTATTGGGCTGGCTAGCAACCACGAAGCAGGCAAGCGCAAGTCACGCAGCCTGGTGACCGGACAGGTCACGATGAACGCCGACTACTTCGCCGAACCAGATCGGCAGGCACTGCACGCCGAGACCCTGCTGCACGAGCTCGGCCACGTACTCGGACTGGCCCATGTATCGGACTCACAGCAAGTGATGAATGCAGCCGTAGGCGGCGGTGCGTCATTGGGCTCGGGAGATTCGGCCGGTTTGGCTCTCCTTGGCCAAGGACGCTGCACTCCCCAACTGTGACGAGTCCTAAGGGTGAGCGCTGCACCACTTCTGGCGACTGATACCCCGCATGTTGGGGTTACGTGACCGCTAGGGTGTTGATGGTTAAAGGAGAGTCCATGCCTCGCAAAATCGTCCTGATCGTCGCTGCCGCGGTTGTTCTCAGCCTGACAGCACCAGCGGCCGCAGCCGAACCGAGCGATAGCGGTGAGCGAGTGCGGCTCGGTCCAACTGCGGCGACGCTGACTGCCGATAGCAAGCCGAGCAAGCAGCAGGTCAAGCGCATCAAGTGGCGGGCCTGCTCTGCGAAAGCGCTGGAAGGACTCGAGTGCGCCCGCTACACCGTGCCGCGGGACTGGGATGAACCCAACGGGGACACCTACCGGCTCAAGGTCTACCGGCTGAAATCCGATGGCAAGCGCAGCAAAGTCAAAGGCACTCTCTTCATCAATCCGGGCGGCCCCGGCTTTGGCGGAGTGGGCTACATCGGTGTCGTGGCACAAAGCAATCGACTTCGTGAGCACTTTCATATCGCCACCTGGGATCCCCGCGGCGTCCCCAACTCTGAGCCGGTGCTCAACAACTGCGCTGGCCAAGTCGGTGGTGCTGATCCGCTACCTGCCACTGGACCCTTCACCTGGCGACAGATGGTGGCATCGGTGAATAACATCTTCGGGCCAGCGGCTGCCTACTGCTATAACAACAGCCTGGACTGGGTGGAGTACATCGGCACCAACAACGTGGTGCAAGATCTGGATGCACTCCGAGCAGCAGTCGGCGACAAGAAACTCACCTACCTCGGCGGCAGCTATGGCACCACCATTGGCAAGGTCTATGCGCAGCGCTATCCCGATAGCGTGCGAGCGGTCATGTTGGACGGTGTTACCCAGCCAAATCTGACCGTCCCGGATTACGCGGTAGACAACGGGCGCGCCGGCAGACAAGGATTCCGCTACTTGCAACGCAATCTGCCCGCAAGTGTCTACACCGGATACCTGGCACTGAACGATCTACTGGCAACCAACGTGATTACCTTGGCCACAGGCGACATCGTGACCCGCGCCGAGTTGTGGAATGTCACGCTGATGGCCATGCGCGGCCCGCAAGGCGCCCAGGACCTCGCGTCCACTGTCTGCGGTCTGGTTTCCGCACTCGGACTGCCTGGCTGCGAGGACCGGGTTGTTGCTGCTAGCGACGCTGCCATCAGTCGAGCGTTCGCCAAGGCTGGGCGTACCGGACCGCCCAATGACATGCTCACCCGATTGATCAACTGTGTTGATTTGCGGGGGCGGCCATCGGTTTCTCAGATCGCTGCCGGGGTGGCAGACAACGATACGACCTCGCCGGCTGGGCAGACTGGTGGTACCAACGGATCCCAGTTCGGCTCCATGTGTCGCGGACTGCCAGCACCGGTGGATCCGTTGCCCGCCTTCGACAGCAAAGTCCGCAGCAAGACGCCCCCGCTTTTGCTGTCCGGCAAGTACGACATTGCGACCCCGTTCACTGGGGCGAAGCAAACCCGTTCTTGGTTTCCCGGTAGTCGGCTGATCTCGGTGGATACGTCGTTCCACGTGCTGTTCCCGGCCCCGACATCGTGTATCAACAAGCCAGTCAATCGCTATCTGATCAAGCAGAAGTTGCCAAAGCAGAACATCAACTGCGAGTACCCGTTTCCGGTGCAATAGCCCCCGTGCCCGCGAGGGCAGCGAAAAGACGGGTGACTTCCGCTCGCCTTAGTCGTCATTCCCCGCGCCGACAATCCGACGCGCGCGTTTAGTTACGCCACGCACCGCATCGCCTGCCACCGCGGTCGGGTCGATCTTGATCGATTCGGTGAGGTCGACGTTGTCTCTGATAAACGCCGCCAACCGGGCTGGGTCGACTTGATCGCGGGCGATACCGAACACGTCCACCTGATCAAGCACCTCCGGCACGGTGCGGGAGAAGTCAATTCGATCGATGGCAATCTCGGTGAGATCGACCGCGTCGAGGCTAGCGCCAACTACCCGCGGCAAGTCCATGGCATCAATGGCGAACTGCGTCATGTCCATCTGAGCGACTGTAGCTTCCAAGACTCGACGGATGTCCACGTTGTCGATGGCTACCTGGGTGAGGTCAATCTGTTCCATCACCAGTTCGATGGTCTCCGGCAATACGCCAGCGACGGCAGCCGCCGCTTCGTGTTCGGAATCGGCCCGCAGCCGACGACCACGCTCCGCCAGCGGTTCAGTCACCCGCTGCAGCAGCTCCATACCCACACCGGAAAGTCCAGCGGCAGGTGCGGCTGCCGGCGCCAAGGCCGCAGTCAGGATCGGGTTGAGCCGACGACGAAGCGAGTTTGCCACCCGCTCAGCGGCTTCCAACCCAACGTCCACGGCGCCTAAGGCCACGTCCATCACTGGTTCGGCGGGCAACTCACCACCTGGTCCCGGTACGACTTGCTCCTGACCGGTGGTGAATCGACCGGCGCCGGCAAGTCCGAGCAGCGCAACGCCAATACTGCGCCGTAACTGCGGACCCGGCCATTCCCGGTTCGAGTTCGCACCGCTGTTCGGGGCCGGCGAGATCGGTTCGGGCTGCTGAGGCTGATTGGTTGACTGGGACTGCCGGGCAGTTGCGGAATCCGAGCGAGCCGCCTTGGCTGGTTTTTCCTCCTGACCCTGCCCGGAGGCAGCGGCCGAAGACTTGGCAGCGGATTTCGCAGAGCGGGCGCCTTTCCGCTTGCTCGCTTTCTTGCCTGTCGACTTCGACGCAGGCTTACCCGCACGACCACGGGAGGTCTTAGTTGTTGTGCGCTGCGCCATCGATCGTCCTCTACAGTCGGCAAGCGGAAATGGCAGTCACCAAGATGCCACGCCCGCCTAGTTCCACCAGTTGGTCCATGATCCGATGGGCCTGATTCTTCGGCACTACCGCTCGGACTGCCGCCCAGCCCTCTTCATGCAGTGGCGATACCGTGGGCGATTCCAAGCCCGGGGTGAGTTCGCAGGCTTTCTCCACGTGCTGCAGCGGGATGTCGTAGTCCACCAAGACGTAGTTACGAGCAGTTAACACCCCCTGCAGGCGACGTATGAAGGTGTCTACCTCGGCGTCGGCGGGAGCATCCGCACGGCGAATCAGCACCGCCTCACTGATCAGCACGGGCTCACCCACCAACTCCAAGCCAGCCTGCCGCAAGGTAGTTCCGGTATCGACCACATCCGCTACCGCATCCGCCACTCCCAACCGCACGGCGTTCTCCACCGCGCCATCTAGTGACACCACCTCAGCGGTGAGGCCGACTGCAGTCAGGTAGGCCTGCAATAGTTCGGGGTAGGAGGTGGCGATTCTTCGTCCGGCCATACCCGCAACATCAGCCACCGTTCCCGCCGGCGCTGCCAGCCGAAACGTAGACGGGGCAAAACCCAGCTGCAGTACCTCGTCGGCCTCAGCCCCCGAGTCGGCCAGCATGTCCCGACCGGTAATTCCAAGGTCCAAAATCCCGGAACCGACGTAGGTGGCGATGTCTCGCGGTCGCAGTAGGAAGAACTCCACGCCGTTTTCGCGGTCGGTGATCACCAGATCTCGCGGATTTCGACTGCCACGATAGCCAGCCTCAGCGAGCATCGCCTTAGCTGGTTCGGACAACTGACCCTTATTGGGCAGCGCAACTTTCAGCATCCCGCCTCACAGACATTCGTAGACGTCGGACAATGACACACCCTGGGCAACCATTAACACTTCCAAGTGATAGATCAACTGAGAAATCTCCTCTGCGGTGCGCTGTGGACCCTCGTATTCGGCCGCCATCCAGACCTCGGCCGCCTCTTCCACGATCTTCTTACCGATCTCGTGTACCCCTGCATCCAGGAGTTCCACAGTGCGGGATTCCGCGGGCCGCTCTTGGGCGCGCTGCTGAATCTCGGCAAACAGTACCTCAACAGTTTTCACGACAGCTCCCTAAGACGGTGTGAAACCAGAATAAGGCCGTTTTGCGCTGCCGATGTCCTGCAGGGTGATTGCTGTGGCCAATGCCGCGGCTACCGCCTCGCCACCTTTGTCCTCGGTGCTGCTCGGCAGCCCGGCCCGGTCTAGGGCCTGCTCAATCGTGTCGCAGGTCAATAATCCGAAGCCCACCGGCACGCCGCTATTGAGCGCCACTTGGGAAAGCCCCTCGGTAGCGGCGTTGCACACATAGTCAAAATGCGGGGTACCGCCGCGAATAATCACGCCTAGGGCAACCACCGCGTCGAAGTCTGCTTGCGCTGCTCGTTGCGCGGCGACGGGCAGTTCGAATGAACCGGGAACCCGAAAAACCTCCACCGTGGCACCGGCTTGCTTCGCTTGCCGCTGGGCACCAGCCAACATCCCGGACATCACCTCGTCATGCCAGGACGCCGCCACCACCGCGATTCGCATTCCAGTTGCTTCGACGTCCCGACCGGCCGCCCCTGCTCCACTCATCACCACTCCTGCGCAATCTCGTGACCCATGCGCTGCTGCTTGGTGCGCAGGTAGCCCTGGTTGTACTCGTTATGACCCACTACCAGCGGGATCCGTTCCACGATGGAAATACCGTAGCCCTCTAAACCAGCCCGCTTGGCGGGGTTATTGGTGAGCAATCGCACGGTGCGCACACCGAGGTCTGCCAGGATCTGGGCACCGGTGCCGTACTCGCGGGCGTCCGCGGGTAGCCCCAAGTCGAGATTGGCGTCCACAGTGTCGCGACCGCCGTCCTGCAACCGATAGGCGTGCAGTTTTTGGAGCAGGCCGATGCCGCGCCCCTCGTGGCCGCGCAAATACAACACAATGCCGCGCCCCTCATCCGCCACCGCCTTAAGGGCGGTGTGTAACTGCGGCCCACAATCGCAGCGCACCGAGCCCAGCGCATCACCGGTCAAACATTCGGAATGCACTCGCACCAGCAGATCCTGACCGTCACCAACGTCACCAGCAACCAGCGCAATGTGGTCCTGGCCGTCGATCGTAGAGCGATAGCCAACGGCTCGGAAGTCGCCGAACTCGGTCGGCAACTGGGTTTCGACTACTCGTTCCACCTGGGTTTCCGTTGTGCGGATGTAGGCGATCAAGTCCGCGATGGAGATCATCGGCAACCCGTGCTCGTTGGCGAACTCCCGACATTGCGGGGCTCGCATCATCGAACCGTCCTCATTGACCAATTCGGCAATAGCACCCGCCGCAGTCAGGCGAGCTAGGCGAGCAAGATCCACGGCCGCTTCGGTGTGTCCCGCCCGCCGCAGCACACCGCCAGGGACCGCCCGCAACGGAAAGACATGTCCGGGTCGAGTCAGTTCCCACGACTCGGTGGCGGAATCCGCCAAAACCTTGATGGTGTGCGCCCGGTCTGCGGCGGAAATACCGGTGGTCACTCCGTCACGAGCATCTACCGACACGGCGTACGCGGTCTGCTTGGCGTCTTCGTTCACCACAGTCATCGGCGGCAACTCCAGCCGATCTAGTTGATCCGCTGGCATCGGTACGCACACCACGCCGGAGGTGTATCGGATCATGAAGGCAGTGAGATCCGGGGTGGCCCGACTTGCGGCGAAGATCAAGTCGCCTTCGTTCTCGCGGTCGGCATCATCCACGACCACAACGGCTTCACCTCGGCCGATGGCGGCCACCGCCTCGCTCACGGGATCCAGCACGACATCGGCATCGGAATCAGCCGCAGGTGCTGCGGCACTGGGCTGGATAGTGTCCGGCTCGTCGTCATCAGATTCCGCGAACAGTCGATCGGCAGGGATCATGAGTCCGCCCCTGGCAGCAACCGCTCCACGTACTTGGCGAGCACATCGACCTCCAAGTTGACGTCATCCCCGACTGATAGTCCGCCGAGGGTGGTGTGTTGCAAGGTAGCGGGAATCAGCGCGACCCGAAACCACGAGCCACGCTCATCATCTCCTATTGCAGCCACGGTCAGCGAAACGCCTTCCACCGCGATCGAGCCCTTCTCCACGGTGTAGCGGGCCAAGTCTGGTGACAATCCGATGGTGATTTCGTCAAAGTCACCGCTAGGTTCCCGTTGCAACACCGATCCGGTCCCGTCCACGTGGCCCTGCACGATATGACCACCGAGAGCGGTAGCAGGAGTAGCCGCGGGCTCCAGGTTCACCGCGGAGCCAGACGCTAGACCCCCTAGTGTCGAACGCCGCAATGTTTCAGCCATCACATCGGCAGTAAATCCATCTGACTGCTGTTCAGCCACGGTGAGACAGACACCATTCACAGCAACGGAGTCGCCCAGTTGGGCGCCATCCAGTACCTGCTCCGCAGCCACGGTCAACCGCACCTGGCCAGTTTCCAACGGTTGCAGGCGGGATATCCGACCCACTTCGCGCACGATTCCGGTGAACACGATCAGCCCCTTTCCGGGTCAGTTCCCGGCTCCATGTCGATGCGAACATCTTCCCCTACTTGCCGGACGTCGGTAACGGTGAACCGCAATGCCGCGTCGATGGTCGCGATCCCCAACGATGGCACTACTTCACGTCCTGCACCCAACAAGGCGGGCGCGGTGTACCACGTGATGGCGTCAATTAGTCCTGCTCGCAGGAACGCCCGCGCCAAGGTAGGACCACCTTCCAGCAACACACTGTGGGCGCCCCGACGGAACAGTTCGGCGAGCGCGTAGCCAGGCTGCCGGTTGGGAATATGAACAAAGTTGGACATCGGTTCGGCCATCCGCGCCTTGGCAGCAGCCGGTACCGCTCGCTGCCCCACCACCACGCGAAGTGGCTGCGGCACCGACTCAGCCGGGTCGGCTAGTCGCACCGTAAGTTCCGGATCATCAGCAAACAGCGTGCCGTTTCCCACCATCACTGCGTCTACCTGTGCCCGCAGTTGGTGGACATCCGCGCGGGCGGCGGGACCGGTTATCCACCGACTGCTGCCATCTACTGCGGCTACGCGGCCATCCAGCGTGGCAGCGGTCTTCCACCGCACATGCGGCCGCTGGTGGGTCATGGCGAAGGTCCAAGTCGGGTTGACCGCCCGGGCGGATTCTGACGCCAACCCGCCTTCCGCCTGAATCCCGGCAGCCCGCAGGGCTGCAGCACCACCCGCCGCTTCCGGGTTGGGGTCGGCTTGCGCAAACATCACCCGAGCCACGCCAGCATCGATGAGCGCCTGACTACAGGGTCCAGTCCGACCGGTGTGGTTGCAGGGTTCCAGCGTTACCACCGCCGTAGCCCCATGGGCAGCAGCCCCAGCAGCCCGCAAGGCCACGATCTCCGCATGCGGCGCTCCGGGGCCGTCGTGCCAGCCTTCCCCCAACGGTTCGCCAGCAGCCGACAGGATTACGCAACCAACCCGCGGGTTGGGTCGCGGATCGGGCGACTGCCGGGCCAGATCGAGGGCCCGCTGCATGGCTTCAGAAATCTCCACACCGTCATTGTCGCGTCAGGTAGCCCCGAGACACCAATTCCGGCATTAGTTGCGCTCGGGCGGTCTTACCTGCGGCGGCGCGTTGTCGGCGCTGCACAAGTCAATCTGAGTAGGCTTCCGTAGCCATGGCGCGCAGCTTTCGAACAGTTTCATCGGGATCGTCCGTGTCGAACACGGCAGAACCAGCCACGAACACGTCTGCACCAGCTTCGGCACAGATGCCGATCGTGTCTGCGGAGACGCCACCGTCTACTTGCAGCCACACATCCACGTCGCTGCCGGCGATGAGATCCCGCGCCTTGCGGATTTTTGGCACCACCACGTCGAGGAACTTTTGCCCACCAAATCCTGGTTCCACCGTCATGATCAACAACATGTCAATCTCCGGTAACAAGTCAGCGAACGGTTCTACCGGGGTCGCCGGCTTGAGTCCCATCCCGGCTCGAGCGCCTTGGGCGCGCAACTCTCGAGCGAGGCGAATAGGTGCACGCGCCGCCTCGGCATGGAAAGTGACCGACTTGGCGCCAGCCTCGGCATAGGCGGGCGCCCACCGATCGGGGTCTTCGATCATGAGGTGGCAGTCAATCGGTTGGATGACATGTTGCAG
This sequence comes from Actinomycetes bacterium, assembly GCA_022599915.1. Lineage (NCBI taxonomy): Bacteria > Bacillati > Actinomycetota > Actinomycetes > Actinomycetes bacterium. The sequence goes on along the minus strand of JAHZLH010000019.1, from coordinate 56,630 downwards.
CAGTGAATCCACCACCGGCAATCCCAGTGTCAGATTGGGCACGAAGTGGTTGTCCATCACGTCTACGTGCAGCCAGTCCGCCGAGGAGACCCGGCGGCACTCGTCAGCTAGTACGGCGAAGTCACTGGCCAAGATGCTTGGCGATATCTGCATGCCCACGAGGGCAGGCTATAGCGATGAGTTGCAGATCGCAGGTCTTGTCAGTCGTTGGCGCGGTTCTTGTCGCCGCACTTCGCCACTGAGCCACCCAATCCCTTGGCCACTTGGCCGCTGGGAGCCGTGGGCGCATGATCGCCAGAAACTCGGGGTCAACCGCGGCGCTGCAGGACAGCCAGATACATCCCGTCGGTGTCATGCCGATGTGGCCACAACCGCACCGCATACCCAGCTGTTGCATCCGGTACCTCAGGGAGTAACTCGGCTGCCGGGAGTTGCCGCAATTCATCATGCTGGGTCAACGCTGCGGCAATGATGTCATCAGTTTCAGCGAGGTGGGGTGAGCAGGTGATGTAGCCGATTACGCCACCCGGCCGGAGCAGCGCGACCGCGTGATTCAGTAACTCCGTTTGCAATTGCCGCAGCCCAGGCAGGTCCGCCGCAGTTCGCCGCCAACGCAGTTCCGGGCGGCGGCGCACCGCGCCGATCCCGGTGCAAGGGGCATCGAGCAGAATCCGACTGAAACCAGCACCGGCGGTCAGCTCGCGACTATCGGCAACCAGTACTTCCGCTTCGGAGTCTGGTGGCAGCGCCTGCCGAACCAACTCCGCCCGATGCGAATGCTGCTCCACCGCCACTAGCTCTGCCTGCTTTTGGGCCGCCAATCCGGCCAGGATTGCGGTTTTGCCGCCCGGGCCGGCGCACATGTCTAGCCAACGGTCATCTGTGCCGGTCACTTCGGCTCGGGACCACGCCAGCGTCACCAACTGACTGCCTTCATCTTGTACCCCCACGCGACCGTCCCGCACCGTGGCGATCCGACCCGGATCTCCAGAGTTGCGCACCGCCCATGGTGACCATTGCCCTGGCTCCCCCTCAGCCATGGCTAATAAGTCGGCGGTATCCATGCGACCCGGTCGAGCCACCAACGTCACCGGTGCCGCTCGGTTGTTGGCCGCCAACAACTCGGGCAGTTCCGCTCGGGCCTGTTGCGTGGCCAGTGAATCAGCCAAGGCGGTTCCGATCCAGCGCGGGTGAGACTCGGCGGCAAAGGTATGGCCGTCGGGGTCTTGCTGCGGGTCAGGCGGAATCTGCTGCAGCCACTCGGTCAAATCGGTACCTGCGATGCGGCGTAGCACTGCATTGACAAAGCCGGCCGCACCGGAGCGACCCACTCGACGAATCATCGCGGCACTGGAGTTGACAGCAGCGTAGTCCGGAACTCGCATGGCCAGCAGTTGGTGAGCCCCTAATCGCAGCACATCCAGAACTCGCTCATCGATCTGCGCCAGTGGCCGACTGGAGCACAACGCAATGATCGCGTCATAGCGACCTTGCAGTCGTAGCGTGCCGAAGGCCAACTCGGTAGCGAAAGCCGCATCGGTGCCACCAAGCGAACGCTCTTTGAGTAGCTTCGGCATGGCCAGATTTGCGTAGGCCTGCTGGTCAGCAACCTGTCGCAGCAGCGAGTAGGCGACCAGTCGGGGTTGGTCTACTTCAGCAGACGGGGAGCCCCGCCGACGCGACCGGGATGGACGGCGACTCATTGCATCGCATCCCCGGTCGCATCCGCAATGCCACGTAGCCAATCGGCAGCCGCCATCCGTTTCTTGCCAGCAGCTTGCACCTCGCCCAGTTGCAGCGGGTGGGTACCGGTCCCGATCTGCCAGGTGTTGCGGCCGGCTGGCTGTAGTTCACCGGGGGGCAGCGAATCGGCTTCCCGCAGCAACTCCGCGGTAAAGATCTTCACCCGGTCGTCACGAAAAGTGGTCCAGGCAACGGGAGCGGGATCAAGTGCTCGTAACTGTCGCTCGATGGCCATCGCCGGCAAGGTCCAGTCAATGCGCGCATCAGCGACCGTGATCTTGGGCGCCAGACTGACGCCCTCTGCTGGTTGCGACTGCGCGACCAACTGTCCAGTCTCGATGCCGTCTAAGGTGGCGAGCAGTAGATCAGCACCCGATTCCGCCAACCGCTCCAGGACCTCCCCGGCAGTATCACTCGGCTGTAACGGCTCCACCAGCGTGCCGAAGATGGGACCGGTGTCCAGACCTTCTTCCAAGCGGAAGGTGCAGGCTCCGGTGACATCGTCCCCGTGCCAGATTGCGTACTGCACCGGGGCCGCTCCCCGCCAGGCAGGCAACAACGAGAAGTGGAGATTAATCCAGCCGTGGGTCGGGGTTGCCAGCGCCGCCGGTGGAATTAACCCGCCATAGGCAACCACCGGAGCCGCGTCCGGTTGCAGCTCAGCCAACTCTGCGAGGAAGTCTTCGTCGCGGACCGTGGACGGCTGCAGTACCGGGATGTTGGCGTCATCAGCAAGCAGCGCGATCGGCGACCTGGACAACTTTTTCCCACGTCCAGTGCGGGCATCCGGGCGGGTCAATACTGCGGCTACCTCGTGACTGGAGTCAATGATGCGCTGTAGCGACGGAACCGCTGTCTGCGGGGTGCCAGCGAAGACGAGTCTCATTGGGCTACAGCCATTTACCGGAGATGCGATGCGGGCTTTGCTTGATGACCGGTTTGTCTTGACCGAACCAGTCAGCTTCCCGAATCAACTTCATGGCTTCCCGTCGCTGCTCAGGATCGAGTCGATCGATGAACAGAATGCCGTCGAGGTGATCGGTCTCATGCTGGATGGCGCGGGCCAGTAACTCGGTGCCTTCGATGGCGACCGGCTCACCATGCATGTTGAAGCCCTTGGCCACCACGCCGAACGAGCGGCGGGTGTCAGCGTAGATGCCCGGAATCGACAGGCATCCTTCCTCGCCCTCTTGCAGGTCTTCGGACAGGTCCAGCGAGGGATTCACCAAGTGACCCACCTCGTTGTCCACGAACCAGGTGAACACTCGCAGCCCCACCCCCAACTGCGGAGCGGCTAAACCGGCCCCGGAGGCTTCCTGCATGGTGTCGGTGAGATCCTTGACCAGTCGGCGCAACTCTTTGTCGAAGGTCTCCACCGGAACCGCCGGGGTGCGTAGCACCGGATCGCCAAACAACCGGATTTCTTGTACGGGCACGGGACCTCCTTGCGGTGTTCTCCAGCCTACTGGCTACCTGGAGCGTGACTCAGTCCAGTTCCATGGGATCGACCTGAACCCGCACTGGCGGGCCAGACCGAGAGCTGGTTGCGCGGGCTACCACCGCCTGCCGCACCGCCGTAACCAACTGATTGCCCTTGGGTGCGGTCAGCAGCGTCCTGACCCCGGAAGCCATCTCCCGCGGACCCAACACTCGCACCTCGGCAGCAGCGGCTACCACGGCGGCCACGAGATCGGCTACGGCGTCAGCAGCGCCATCCAACTGCACGAGTCGCCGGACCGGTGGCAGCTCCGCCGCTTGCCGTTGCGCCAACTCCTCGCGAGCAAACTCCTGCGGATTCCAGCGAATCAGCGCCTGCACTGCCGAGTCGGTCGGATCCGCATTGATCATCACCGGGGCCCCCGGCCGCACCAGCGCGGCGGCGTTGATCCAACGGCGCACAGCATTCTCGCCAGCCCGAGCATCGGGAAACCACAGATCCTGCTGTGCGTCGGGGAAGTAGGCGGCAGCGAAACCGCCGGGAACAGGTGGCTCCATACCCGGGGTGGCCACCACGATCGCAGCTGACGAATCGCCTTCGCTGCTCCCAGCCATGCGCAGTGCCACCGATTCTTTCGGGAATAGCCGGGCCACCTCCTCGGCGGTACGCCCCGCACCCACCCGCACGGCCCGCAGTTGCTGGCCACCACAGTCGGGGCAACGGTAGTCACCCGCCCAGTTGCAGCGACGGCAACGGGCACCACCGCGGTCCAACTCCACGGCAGCGTCACATTCCGGGCAGGAAGCGGGTAGCCGACAGTTTTGGCAGGCTGTCACCGGCACATATCCAGCTCTCGCCACCTGGATCAGCACCGGACCCACCGCGAGGCCCCGCCGGAGAACGTCCACGGCCGCTTGCGGGAATCTGCGAACGAGATCCAGTGGCGAGTAGACCCGATCCTCGGTAGCTGACACTTGCGGTCGGTCGCGCAGCGATGGCGGGCTGGTCGATAGTTCCGTCGCCCAACCACGCTCGATCAGCCGCTGCGCATCGCAGCTGCGCGAGTGGGAGGCAATCAGCAGACCACAACCGGACAAGTGACTGCGCAGCACCAATACCTCCCGGGCGTGCGGGTAAGGCGCGTGTGGTTCCGCATGACTCGGATCACTGTCATCCCAGATGATCGCCAAGCCGAGATCGGCTACCGGGGCAAAGGCAGCCGTTCGGGTTCCGATAACGATTCGGGCGGTGCCCGCGAGCGCGGCCAGGAAGTTTTGATAGCGGACGGAGGGGCCATCGTCAGCGCGCAGCACCGCTATCGGATGAGTGGTCGTCGCGCGCAGTCGCTGTTCGACTTGGGCGATGTCCGTGGCGTCGGGGAGCACAAGCAACGCTCCCCGACCACTATCAGCAGTTGCCGTCGCTGCCTGGGTGATTGCTTCCACCCAATCGATGCGAGGGGGACAACTCCACACACCCCGACCGCCGCTGGGCAATCCGATCAATGGCGCATGCTGGTGGTGAGTTGGCTGCTGGACGGTATCCGCAGCGGCCGCCAGCGATTGCTGCCACTGGACCTCAACTGCGGCGGCTCGGGGCGGCACCGCCAGCCGCACCACGTCGCTGACACTGCCGGCGTAGTGCTGAGCTACTGCCTGACACAGTTGCAGCACCGCATCGGTGAGCACCGGCACCGGGGAGACCACCGCATCGAGGGGTCGAACCGGACCGTCGTAGTTGGGATCGCCGCCCTGAGCCACGATGAAGCCGGTCAGTTTCTGTCCCGCAACGGTGACTTTGACCCGGGCACCCACTACGGCTCGATCGACGGCGTTGGAAGGTACGGCGAAGTCCAGCAACCGATCCAATTGCGGTAGCGGTGAATCCAGCAATACCTGTACCCGACCAGCAACTGCAGCAGCAGTGGACTTACGACTGGGGCGGGGCAGCAAGCCGCCCCGCGGGCCGATCAGCGGGATCTGATCGGTCACTGCCGCATCAGCCGCGGACGGCGCGGGCCAACGCGTCGGCCCGGTCGGTCCGCTCCCAGGTGAAGTCGGGCTTTTCGCGACCGAAATGCCCGTAGGCAGCCGTCTGCTGGTAGATCGGACGCAGGAGATCCAGATCAGCGATGATCGCTGCTGGCCGAAGATCGAAGGTGTCCTTGACCGCGGTCACGATCTGATCGGTCGGCACCGATTCGGTACCGAAGGTCTCCACGAACAGCCCCACCGGGTGAGCTTTGCCAATGGCGTAGGCAACCTGCATCTCGCAGCGGTCGGCGAGACCTGCGGCGACTACGTTCTTGGCCACCCAACGCATGGCGTAGGCGGCGGATCGGTCCACCTTGGACGGGTCCTTTCCGGAGAAGGCGCCACCGCCGTGGCGGGCCATGCCGCCGTAGGTGTCCACGATGATCTTCCGTCCGGTCAAACCCGCGTCTCCCATGGGACCGCCGATCTCAAACTTGCCGGTCGGGTTGACCAACAGGCGAAAGCCGTCACTGGCCAAGCCGTACTCGGCCAAGACGGTCTCGACAACGTGTTTGCGCAGATCGGGGGTAAGCATTCCCTCCAAGGAGACATCGCGGGCATGCTGCGTGCTGATCACGATGGTGTCCACCCGGGCAGGCTTGTCGCCGTCGTACTCGATGGTGACCTGGGTTTTGCCATCGGGCCTCAGGTACGGCAGCAGGCCATCGTGGCGCACTCGGGACAGTGCGTAGGACATCGAGTGGGCCAATGAGATGGGCAACGGCATCAGTTGGTCAGTATCCCGGCAGGCATAGCCAAACATCAGACCTTGATCGCCCGCGCCCTGGGCGTCCAGCGGATCAGCGCTGTGCTCGACCCGTTCTTCCATAGCGTCGTCGACGCCTTGGGCAATGTCCGGCGACTGCTTGCCAATAGACACCGACACCCCGCAAGAGTCCCCGTCAAATCCTTTGACCGAGGAGTCGTACCCGATGTCCAACACAACCTGGCGCACAATCTCAATGACGTCGGCAAAACCCTGAGTGCGGACCTCGCCAGCCACGTGCACCTGACCAGTGGTCAGCAGTGACTCGACCGCGACCCGGCTACCGGGATCCTGTCGCAGCAGGTCGTCCAAGATGGCATCGCTGATTTGGTCCGCCATCTTGTCGGGGTGCCCCTCGGTGACTGATTCCGAGGTGAACAGTCGCTTGGTCATTGGTGTGCCCCTTTTCCCAGGTCAATCTGATCATCACCCGCCAGTATCAGTTCCCCTGCGACTGGTTGGTGCTGTTCCTGTCGTGATGTTGTTCGGCATTTAGTTGTCTTGCGATGATCACCGACTGGTGCCGGCCGGATTGCGATCGCTAACCGCAGCCCCACTCTGATGAGTCAGTGATCTCACACAGTGTTCTTACGCTACTCGCACATCCCGACTAATCGTTCAGGGGGGCGATGAAGGTCTGACGAGTCGGACAGCGGCACTTGCTACGGCGCCGACCTCCGAAAAGCGATCACGGCATCCCAGACTTGATCGGCTATTCGCGACTTGTCAGCGCGCGGCAGCGACTGCTGTCCGCCAACTCGGTCCAGGATGATCACTTGGTTCTCGGCCCGTTCGAATACTGCGCCCCCGGACACGTCATTAACCACCAGCAGATCGCAGCCCTTGGCTGCTAGTTTCTTCCGACCGTATTCAATAACCGCGGCAGCCTCGTCACCGGTTTCAGCGGCAAAACCGACAATCGTCTGCCCCTCGCTCTTGTTGGCCACCAATGCGCGCAGGATGTCGGGGTTTCGCTCCAGGGCGATCGCGGTGGGTTCGACTGCAGAGTCTTTCTTGAGTTTGACGTCACTGACATCAGCCGGCCGGAAATCAGCAACGGCCGCTGCCATGGTGACAATGTCCGCGCTGGCGGCGTGCTGTTGTACCGCACCTGCCAACTCCGCAGCAGTTTCTACCGAAACTACCGTCACCGCGGTAGGTGCTGGCAGGGCCACGTTGGCACTGACCAAAACCACATTCGCACCCCGGCGAGCCGCTCCCGCGGCTAGCGCGTATCCCTGTCGGCCGGAGGATCGGTTGCCGAGGAATCGCACCGGGTCGAGTGGTTCGCGAGTGCCACCCGCACTCACAACGACCCGCACACCAGCCAGGTCTTGCGGCCCCAGCAGTTTGATAGCGCTGCGGTAGATCTCTTCCGGCTCCGGCAGCCGGCCTGGCCCAGAGTCGCTGCCAGTGAGCCGACCGATAGCAGGTGCCATGACCGTCACCCCCCGCTCGCGCAGGGTTGCAACGTTGGCAGCGGTTGCTGGGTGCTGCCACATTTCGGTGTGCATCGCGGGGGCAAACAGCACTGGGCAGGTGGCTGTCAGCAATGTCGCGCTCAGTAGATCGTCGGCCCGGCCGACGGCAGCACGAGCGATCAGATCAGCGGTGGCCGGGGCTATCACGACTAGGTCTGCTCGCTGCCCTACTGCGACGTGATTAACTTCGTGAACTCGATCCCACACTTCGGTGCTGACCGGATTGCCAGACAGCGCGGCCCAGGTGGCCTCGCCAACAAAGTTCAACGCCGCGGCCGTGGGAACTACCGTGACATCGTGACCAGTTTCAGTGAACTGGCGGACCAGCGATGGCACCTTGTAGGCGGCAATACCTCCGCCTACTCCTACGACGACGGTGGCCATAACCGTCGTTAGTCGTTCTGCTCGATCTCAGCGGTGTCGACCGCCACGAGTTCGGGCTCAGTGCTCTCCTCGACGACCTCAGCCTCAGCGGCCGGTTCGTCACCACCCTCATCAACACTGGCGACGAGGAGTCCGGCGTGGATTTCCCGCATGGCAATGCTCATGGGCTTCTCTTGGGGCTGCGTCTCAACCAGTGGTCCCACGTACTCCAGCAGGTAATCACCCATCTGTGAGTAGTAGCCAGTGATTTGCCGCGCCCGCCGGGCAGCGTAGATGACGAGGGAGTATTTGGACTCGGTGGTCTGCAGCAGTTCGTCGATGGAGGGATGGGTCACTCCCTGCGGACGGTTGGTATTCGTAGTCACAATCGCCTTCCGATGCTTTCGTACCGATCATTGCGGCATTTGCCACAATGGTGCCCGACCGTTGCTGACCTGGCGAGGCACCATACCGACGTCCACGCTGGCGGCGAGAGGATCGATCGTGGTGATGCGAGGGCACCTGAGTGTCGCGCTACCGACGTCAGACGCCGGCCTGTTCGCACCATGCTAGCAACTCATTGACGGTGGCTGTTACCTCCGAGTTGACGAAGACCTGATCAAACTCGCCAATTGCTGCCATTTCCTCACTCGCGCGAGCAAGTCGGCCACGCGCTACCTCGACAGATTCAGTCCCCCGACCGAGCAGTCGCCGCTCCAGTTCCGCCTCATCTGGTGGCGCGATGAAGACCAGCAGCGCCTCCGGAAAGTTGCGCCGCACCTGTCGGGCCCCTTCAAGGTCAATCTCCAGCAGGACCGACGTTTCCTCCGAAATCCGGGCATCTACCGGCTTGCGCTGCGTCCCGTACAGGTTGTCGGCGTACTGCGCCCATTCCAGAAAACCCTGGGAATCCGCCATCCGCCGGAACTCCTCAGCACTGACGAAGAAGTACTCCCGGCCGTCTTGCTCACCGGGCCGGGGTTGCCGAGTAGTAGTCGATATCGATAACCAGATATCTGCCCGCCTGCGCAGCAGCTCAGCGATCACCGTGCCCTTGCCAACCCCTGACGGCCCGCTCACGACCACTAGTCGACCACTCATACCGCCGCCACCAGTCGCTCTCGCTGCCGCTCCCCCAATTGTCCGATGCGCCGTTGTCCGCTGATGTCCTGGCGCACCAGTAACTCCTCAGCGTGGGTTCGCCCGATTCCCGGTAAAGCCAGCAGCACTTCCCCCACACGCAGTCGCATGGCTGCCTGCCCTCGCTCGTCGTCCTCGGCCACGATGCGGAACAAATCGGTCAGATCGATCCGACCGGTACTCAACTGCCTCTTGAGTTCGGCACGAACGCGTCGAGCGGCGGTCGCTTTCTCTCGACCAGCGGCACGCTGGTGCTCGGTCATCGCCGGCGGAGAGTTCCGGGAACTCACTGCGCATCCTGAGCAGCTGCGATCTCGGCAGCAATCTCCGCGGCTGCTGCCGCCGGATCTGCCGCAGTCGTAATCGGACGACCCACCACCAAGACATCAGCACCGTCGGCGATGGCCGCGGCAGGGGTTGCCACCCGCGCCTGATCGTTCGCGGCCGAACCGGCCGGTCGAATGCCGGGGGTGATGAGGATGGGTTGCGGACCCAGCACCGCACGTAAAGACGCCGCCTCTTGCGCCGAAGCCACAACGGCCCGCGCTCCCGCCGCGACCGCAGTACTGGCCCAGCGAGGCACCAAGTCAGCGGCCGCGGGCAGACCCAACTGGTCCAACTCCGCGGCGTCCAACGACGTCAGTACCGTGACCGCAGCAATGGCCGTATCCGGTAGTTCCGCTGCGGCAGCCGTAACCATGGCCGTGCCGCCGGCGGCATGTACGGTCAACACGTCCGGCTGGAGATCGCCAATCGCACGAGCGCCGCCGGCAACTGTCGCGGGAATGTCGTGCAGCTTCAAATCCAAGAACAAACCACAGTCGGGCGCAGTTTGCCGCACTTGCGCCACCCCCGCCGCACCATTCCGTAGGTAGAACTCCAAGCCGAGTTTCACCAACGTCGCGTGCGGACCGACCTGCTGCGCCCACGTCTGGGCTTGATCGACTGAGGTGGTGTCTAGCGCCACTGCCAGACCGCTGATCCGCGTCATACCCGTTCCTCCTGGTGAGCGCATCCTAGGAGAGCCGGGAGACCGCCCTCCCGTCGGGCCGCAATATCGGTCAACTCATCTCGCACGCGGGTCCCGGCGGCGGGATCGTTCAGCAACGCGGTACCCACCGATACTGCCTTCGCGCCCGCCATAATCATTTCTACGGCATCGGCACCAGTGCGAACGCCACCGCTGGCGATGATCGGCACGTCTGGCATGGCGGCGTACACCTCCCACACTGCCCGCAACGCGATCGGTTTGATAGCCGGACCCGACAACCCGCCGATGGTGGCGCCCAGACTCGGCTGTTCGGCAGTTGCGTCGATACCCATAGCTCGCACTGCGTTGATCAGGGATAAACCGTCGGCGCCCGCACCAGCACAAGCCCGAGCCACGCCGACGATATCGGTGGTGTCGCCTGCCAGTTTCGCGAATACCGGCACGCCCACCGCAGTGTTGCGCCGTACGGCATGCACCACGCCACCGGCTGCACCGGCCTCCATGGCAAACGGGAACCGGCCGGGTTCCACTACCGGGTTAGACAGATTGACCTCGATTGCCAAGATTCCGGCTGCCTGCCTTAGTCGCTGGGCCAACCGGGCATAGTCAGCGGCACTATCGGCCGCGATCGACGCGATGACCGGAACACCTCGGTCAACGAGCCACGGCAATTCATCGGTGAGGAACTGTTCAACACCGGGGCCGGGCAATCCCAGTGCGTTGACCAGTCCAGCGGGTGTCTCCGCGATCCGTGGCGACGGCAGGCCAGCACGCGGTTCCGCTGTGATGCTGCGAGTGATGACAGCGCCGAAGCCGGCGAGCTCTGCCTGCGGTGGTAGTTCCCGACCGGTGCCAGCGCAACCGGCGGCAGCGAAGATCGGATGGGCGAACTCAATCCCCGCAATAGCTATGGACATGCTCATGGCTGCTCCGCCGCTGCGCCCAGACAATCTCCCGGCACGGTACCGAGGTCATCCCACCGCACCAGATCAGCGGCGAAGACCGGCCCCTCAGTACAACTACGCACCATCCGGGTAATGCCGTCTCTGCCCCGGATCGGTATGGCACACAGCGTGCAGGTCCGGCTGCCACAGACCAACGGGGTGTCGATAGCGGCTTGATGCGGCAGGTTCACCTGCGCAGCCGCTGCCGCAACTACGCGCACCTGTTCGGCAGACCCGGCGGAATAGACGACATCGACGTTGTCAGCCATGGCTTCGGCTAGGACCGTGGCAGAGATAGCCGCACCGGTGAGATCAGCGATTTCTGAACTGAAGCGTCGAGCGGCCAGCACTCCGAAGGGTGGCGCCTCACCAACCAAGAGCAAGCGCACCCGACTGCCCCGCTCAACCAGTTCCTCCGCCAGTCGAATCAGTGACGCCGATGCACTCCCCATCCCCACCAACAGACAGGAGACCGGATCACGTGGCAACGAAAACGGCCGACCCAGCGGCGCGATGACATCCACCTTGGCCGAGTCCGGCTGGCTCGTTAGCCAGGCACCGCCCGGCTCGTGCACATCCACCGCCACCGACAGCGTGCCGCCGTGACGGCCACCCGCCGTCGCCTCGCTGATCCACAGCGCCCGGCGCAACAGCAGCGCGGAGTCAGGACCAGCGATGCGCAGTGAGGCGAACTGCCCCGGTCGAGCAGTAGCCGCACCCGCGACCGCCGCCAAGGTCACTACCGCGTAGCGATCAGTGACCCGCTTGGCCATGACGGTGGCGGGCCATTGCGCCGCGGAGCTCACCCGAGTTCCTCCCGGCGCAGTTCGTGAATGTCCCGGGCGTGCTCTTGTAGCGACCGCACCCCCACCTCGGAACTGCGCTGAGCTTCGATGCCTTGGACTGCGGCTGCCAGACCAGCGGTGGTAGTGATGCACGGGACCGCCCGCGAAACTGCCGCAGTACGAATCTCGTTGCCGTCCAATCGGGTACCAACACCGAAGGGCGTGTTCACAATCAGGTCCACGTCCCCGGCCATGATCGCCTGCACGGTGGTGGGCTCGCCGTTGGGACCGGGACCCTCGCGCTGTTTGCGCACCACACCGACCTTGAGGCCATTGCGACGCAGAATCTCAGCAGTACCGGCCGTTGCCACAATCTCGAATCCGAGATCAGCCAACCGCTTCAACGGGAAGATCATCGAACGCTTGTCTCGATTGGCAACGCTGATCAGCGCTCGACCCGCATTGGGCAAGCCACCGGCGTAGGCACCGGACTGTGATTTGGCGAACGCGGTACCAAAGGATGAGTCGATGCCCATGACTTCACCGGTGGAGCGCATCTCTGGCCCGAGCACGGTGTCTACCCCGTGGAACCGGCCGAAGGGCAGCACCGCTTCCTTCACCGCGATTGGTGATCCGATCGGCAGCGATCCGCCATCGCCAGACTCCGGCAGAATGCCTTCCTGCCGTAGTTGCGGAATGGTCTCCCCCATCATTACCCGGGCTGCCGCCTTGGCCAGCGGTACCGCAGTGGCTTTGGAGACGAACGGGACGGTGCGGGATGCGCGCGGGTTGGCCTCTAGGACGTAGAGCACATCCCCGGACAGCGCATATTGCACATTCATCAGACCGCGAACACCGATGCCGGCAGCCAGGTCACGTGTGGAGCGACGGATTCGTTCCACTTCGGCTTGGCCGAGAGTGATCGGGGGTAGCGCACAGGCTGAATCCCCGGAGTGAATACCGGCCTCTTCGATGTGCTCCATGACGCCGCCGAGATACAGGTCCTCGCCGTCGAACAGGGCGTCCACGTCAATCTCAATCGCGTCATCGAGGAAGCGATCCACCAGCACCGGATGATCCGGGTTGATCTCGGTGGCTCGTTGCAGGAATCCCGCAAGCATGTCGTCGTCATAGACGATCTCCATGCCTCGGCCGCCCAAGACGTAGGACGGACGAACCAGCACCGGGTAGCCGATCTCATGAGCGATGTCGCGAGCTTCATCGAAGGAGAACGCAGTGCCGTGCTTGGGAGCCGGCAGATCCACATCTGCCAGCACCCGACCGAAGGCACCCCGATCTTCGGCGAGATGAATCGACTCTGGCGAGGTCCCGACGATGGGTAGCCCCAGATCCTTTAGTGACTGCGCCAGACCCAGCGGGGTCTGGCCACCCAACTGCACGATGACCCCGACAACCTCACCGCTTTGGCTCTCAGCGTGGTAAATCTCCAGCACATCCTCCAAGGTGAGTGGCTCGAAGTAGAGCCGATCGGAGGTGTCGTAGTCGGTGGAAACGGTCTCGGGGTTGCAGTTCACCATGATGGTTTCGAAGTCCTGCTCCCGTAGCGTCAATGCGGCATGGACGCAGGAGTAGTCGAACTCGATTCCCTGACCGATTCGGTTGGGACCCGAGCCCAGAATGATCACCTTCGGGCGATCTCCGGACTCCACTTCGGTCTCGGAGTCGTAACTGGAGTAGTGGTAGGGAGTGCGGGCCGCGAACTCAGCGGCACAGGTGTCCACCGTCTTGTAGACCGGCCGAATACCCAGCGCTTGCCGCACGCCCCGCACCACCGACTCTGGGAGTCCGATGATGCCACCGATCTGTAAGTCCGAGAAGCCGTGCCGCTTCGCTACCGCAACCAGATCTTCCTGCAGCACTCCGGCCGTAGCTAGTTCTTCGGCGATGTCGTTGAGCAGGACGATCTGGTCAAGGAACCACGGGTCGATACCAGTGGCCTCATGGGCTTGCGCCACTGTCGCGCCGCCCCACAGTGCCTGCTGCACCAACCGCAGCCGCCCGTCGCGCGGGGTTGCCGCTTGTTCCAGCAGCGCGGCAGGATCAGCAGGTGGCTCACCGTTCCAGTCAAACTGTGCTTCCGGCCGCTCCAGCGAACGCAGCGCCTTCTGCAATGCTTCGGTGAAGTTGCGACCGATCGCCATGGCTTCGCCCACGCTCTTCATCGTGGTAGTGAGCACATCGTCGGCGCCGGGGAACTTCTCAAAGGCGAATCGCGGGACCTTCACCACGATGTAGTCCAAAGCCGGTTCGAAGGAGGCCGGAGTTTCCTGGGTGATGTCGTTGGGAATTTCGTCCAACGTGTAGCCAACGGCTAGCCGAGCTGCGATCTTGGCGATCGGGAATCCGGTGGCCTTACTGGCTAGTGCGCTGGACCGCGATACCCGTGGGTTCATCTCGATCACGATGATGCGACCGTCGGCGGGGTTCACTGCGAACTGAATATTGCAGCCGCCGGTGTCCACCCCAACCGCACGAATGATGTCGATGCCGATGTCCCGGAGCCGCTGATATTCCCGATCCGTCAGGGTGAGCGCAGGCGCTACCGTGATGGAGTCACCGGTGTGCACGCCCATCGGGTCGAGGTTCTCAATGGAGCACACGACGACAACGTTGTCGTTCTTGTCGCGCATCAGCTCAAGTTCGTATTCCTTCCAGCCCATGATCGACTCTTCCAACAGCACCTCGGTGGTAGGGCTGGCTTGCAGCCCCGCACCGGCGATGCGCCGCAGGTCGTCGGGATCGTAGGCAAAACCAGAGCCAGCGCCGCCCATTGTGAACGACGGCCGCACCACCACCGGGTAGTTGAGTTCTTCAGCTGCCGCAAGACACTCATCGAGTGTGTGGCAGATCCGGCTGCGGGCAGACTCGGCACCAATAGCTTCCACAATGCCGCGGAACTCTTCCCGGTTCTCGCCTCGCTCGATCGCGTCAATATCTGCACCAATCAACTCCAAGTTGTACTTGGTGAGAATGCCCGCCCGATCCAACGCAGTGGCGGCGTTCAAAGCGGTTTGACCGCCCAGGGTGGGCAGCAGTGCGTCGGGGCGTTCCTTGGCAATGATCCGCTCCAACACATCTACCGTGATCGGTTCGACGTAGGTGGCGTCAGCGAACTCCGGGTCCGTCATGATCGTGGCCGGATTGCTATTGACCAGCACCACCCGCAGTCCCTCAGATTTCAACACTCGACAGGCCTGAGTTCCGGAGTAGTCAAACTCGCAGGCTTGGCCGATGACGATTGGACCTGAGCCAATCACCATCACCGAAGAGATGTCATCACGCAGTGGCATCGGAACCCCCCTGAATCAGTTCAGTGAATCTGTCGAATAAGTAGGCAGCGTCGTGCGGCCCGGCGGCGGCCTCCGGGTGGTATTGGACGCTGAAGGCGCGGCCGCTAAGCAGCCGCAGCCCTTCCACCACATCGTCATTGAGACACACGTGGCTGACCTCCGCGTCGCCATACGGTGTCTCGAACGAACCTTCCAGCGGCGCTTTCACCGCGAAGCCGTGGTTGTGCGCGGTCACCGCTACCCGACCAGTCGCGTTGTCGCGAACCGGTTGGTTCACCCCGCGATGGCCAAACTTGAGTTTGTAAGTAGAAAGCCCCAGGGCTCGGCCGAAAACCTGGTTGCCAAAGCAAATACCGAACAACGGTCGATCAGCCGCCAGCACCGCCTGCACCAGTCCCACTGCGTGGTCAGCAGTCGCCGGATCTCCCGGGCCATTGGAAAGGAAGAAACCGTCAGCCTCGGTGGCAAGCAAATCAGCGGTGCTGATCGTGGCCGGCAGCACCAGCACCCGTAGACCGCGCTCCGCCATCCGATGAGGCGTCATGGCCTTGATGCCCAGGTCCACGGCCGCCACTGTGGCTAGTGGTTCACCGTCCGGCTCAATCACATACGACTCCGGAGTGGTGACATCCGCGGTGAGATTTGCCCCAGCCATCTGCGGACTGGCCTGCACCTCCGCGACCATGTCGGCGTCAGAACGCACCGCCTCGCCAGCGAAAATACCGACGCGCATCACGCCACGGTCTCGCAAGTGCCGCGTGACCGCCCGAGTGTCGATCCCACTGATACCGACAACGCCGGCATCACGTAGATCGTCGTCCAGCTCGCGGCGGGACCGCCAGTTGCTCGCACGGGGCGCTGGGTCGCGCACGACGTAGCCGGAGACCCAGATGCGGCGAGACTCTGGATCCTCATCGTTCATGCCGGTGTTGCCGATGTGCGGGGCAGTCTGGATCACCACCTGTCGGTGATACGACGGGTCTGTCAGGGTTTCTTGATACCCAGTCATCGCGGTAGTGAAGACCGCCTCGCCGAAGGTCGTCCCGGCCGCGCCGTAACTGTAGCCCCGGTGACAGGTGCCATCCTCTAGTACCAACACCGCCGAATCTCGTTGCGTCATCAGACATCCTCCTCGTTCGCGCTGGCTCCTGGCACCGATGCCAGCATGTCACTCGCCCAACCCCGGACCACTAGATGGTCCTGCGGGTCGGCGAACCAGATCCCTGACACCACTTCGGTGTCGCCCCATTGCCAGGTGATGGTCAAGATTCCGTGCTTGCCGTAGAACTTCTGCAGCATCCCCGGCGTGCTGCCCACCTCGCGGAGGTCGGCGCCCGGGACCAGCAAGGGCGGCTCCCCTTCCCGATCCAGCAGGAGGCCGGCGGCGGTGGGGCTGACCTCGACCCGAGCCATGGCGCCACCGGCCACAATCCGGTCCAGCCAGTCCCCAGCGCGAACGGTGCCGATGTATTTGCCGGTGATGCCCGATTGCAGCGGCTGGGCTCCCGCCGCATCCGGCGGCAGGGCAAAGTCCTGCCGATGACGGCGACTACGCCAGCCACGACGCAGCAGCGCTAACGCCAACAGAATGACAACGAGCGTCGCCCCGGTGAGCAGCAGCCGAAGCGGCCAATTGGTGACCTGCGCCTGCTCGCTCAACTCCATCACCACTGCAATTCTCCGTCCAGCAAGGTGGCGGTGCCACGGAAGAACGTGGCGACGACTCGACCTGGTAGCTCCATCCCCCGGAACGGACTGTTGCGGGCCACGCCAGGGAAGTGAGCTGGATTGACCTGGGACCGAGCTGCCGGGTCGAAGAGCACAATGTTGCCCGGCTCGCCCTCCGCAACCGGCCGGCCCTGATCAGTCACCCGACCGATCGTTGCCGGACTGGCCGACATGCGTTCCGCAACCCCAGCCCAGTCCAGTAGCCCGGTTTCCACCATGCTGGCGGTCACCACCGACAGCGCGGTTGGCAGTCCGATCATGCCGAAAGCCGCTGCCGCCCACTCGCAGTCTTTATCCTCACCAGTGTGCGGAGCGTGATCGGTGGCGACGATATCGATGGTTCCATCCGCCAGTCCCTCACGTAACGCCATCACGTCAGCCTCGGTACGCAGCGGTGGATTGACCTTGAAGACCGGATCGTAGCCCGCAACAAGTTCGTCGGTAAGCAGTAGATGATGTGGCGTCACTTCTGCCGTCACGTCAATACCGCGGGACTTGGCGCGCCGGATGATATCGACACTGCCCGCAGTCGATACATGGCAAACATGCAGCCGCGAACCGACGTGTTCGGTGAGCAGCACATCTCGGGCGATGATCGCTTCCTCCGCGACAGCGGGCCAACCCTGTAGCCCGAGCCGGGCAGACACCACGCCCTCATTCATCTGTGCAGCAACCGTCAACTGGGGGTCTTGCGCATGCTGGGCAATGACGCCGTCGAATGCCTTGACGTATTCCAATGCACGTCGCATCAGCAGCGAGTCGGCCACACAGTGGCCATCGTCGCTGAAGACCCGCACCGCGGCACTGGAGTCAGCCATGGCACCTAGTTCGGCGAGGTGTTCGCCCGCTAAGCCGCGGGTGACGGCACCTACCGGTCGGACCTGGCAGTAGCCAGCGGCCTCACCAAGTCGGTACACCTGTTCAACAACTCCCGCCGTATCGGCGACCGGATCAGTGTTGGCCATGGCATGAACAGCAGTAAAGCCACCGGTGGCCGCTGCCGCGGTACCGGAGGCGACCGTCTCGGCATCTTCCCGGCCCGGTTCACGCAAGTGGGCGTGTAGGTCAACGAGTCCCGGCAGCGCGACAAGCCCGGCACCGTCAATCCGCTCTGCGTCGGCTGCGTCCAGATCACCAGGAGTTCCGATGGCGGCAATGACCCCGTCGCGCAGCAAGATGTCAGCCGGACCTAGACCCAGCGGGCTGACCCCTGCCAGCAGGTAACTGGAACTCATGCCACCACTCCTGATCCCTCGCGGGCACCGCCTACCAGCAGGTAGAGCACCGCCATTCGCACGCTCACGCCATTACTCACTTGCTCGAGGATCACCGCCCGATCGGAGTCAGCAATGTCATCGCCGATCTCCATTCCGCGGACCATCGGTCCGGGGTGCAAGATGATGGACTTTTCCGGTAGCAGTCGGG
This sequence comes from Actinomycetes bacterium, assembly GCA_022599915.1. NCBI lineage: Bacteria > Bacillati > Actinomycetota > Actinomycetes > Actinomycetes bacterium. Next base: position 38,482 of record JAHZLH010000019.1, on the reverse strand, counting down.
CACGAGCGGCATCCAGCCCGTACCGCCGGCTGTATTCGCGGGTGCTGGGGAAGAAGTCCGCTTTCATTCGCTCGGCCTGCACCCGCAACATCATCACCGCATCAACGTGCGGCAAAACGTCATCCAGGTCGTAGTTGACTTTCACAGGCCACGCTTCGGCGCCCACCGGGATCAGCGTAGGCGGGGCAACCAGAGTGACCTCGGCTCCCAAGGTGTGCAGCAACCACGCGTTGGAACGCGCTACCCGGCTATGCAGGATGTCACCGACGATGGCAACTCGTAGACCAGACAGATCACCCTGGCCGCCACGTAGGTGACGGCGCATGGTGTAGGCATCCAGCAAGGCCTGGGTGGGATGTTCGTGGGTACCGTCACCAGCGTTGATGACCGCACCGTCAATCCAACCTGCTGAGGCCAATCGCATCGGCGCTCCAGAGGCCCCGTGTCGGATCACGACGGCATCCGCACCCATCGCCTGCAGCGTGAGGGCAGTGTCTTTTAACGACTCACCCTTGGAAACGCTGGAACCTTTCGCGCTGAAGTTGATGACATCGGCCGAGAGCCGTTTGGCTGCCGCTTCGAACGAGATGCGGGTTCGGGTGGAGTCCTCGAAGAAGAGATTGACGACAGTTCGACCACGCAGCGCTGGCAACTTCTTGACTGACCTGTCGGTGAGGTTCCCCATCTCAGCCGCAGTGTCCAAGATCTGGACTGCGTCGTCGCGATTGATGTCGGCAGTGGAGAGCAGATGTTCGATCACAGCACGCCCTCCGCCTCGCGGATGAGCACAATCTCATCCAAGCCGTCGATCTCTGACAACCGCACGCGAACGCTCTCGCCGCGATGCGTGGGCAAGTTCTTGCCGACATGATCCGCGCGGATGGGCAACTCCCGGTGCCCTCGATCTACAAGGACGGCAAGCCGCACGATCCGGGGTCGACCGATGTCATGCAACGCGTCTAGTGCCGCGCGCACGGTTCGACCGGAGAACAGCACATCGTCGACGAGTACGACTGTCTTGCCGTCGATGCCCTGCGGTGGGATGACGGTCTGGCCGAGCGCTCGGGCAGGACGCAAACTCAAGTCATCGCGGTACATGGTGACGTCCACCGATCCGGATGGCACCGGTACGCCTTCGGCAACCGAGATGCGATCGGCTAGCCGCTGCGCCAGAACGGCACCTCGGGTGGGAATCCCGAGGACCACCAAATCTCGCGCGCCGCGAGCGGATTCAATGATTTCGTGGGAAATGCGGGTAAGCGCCCGATTGAGATCATCAGCATCGAGGACTACCGGACCGGCAATCTGTTCCGGTCGAATTTCACTGGGCATCGCAATGCCACCTCCTTCGCCGCCTCACGGGACGACTGGTTAAAGGACAGTTGCCTTACGATAACAGCCAACTTGCCCGTCACCGTGGCGGGCATCAGCGCATGATTCGGCCGGTCTCCGGCCACGATCGACGGATATCCAACAATGTACGGTCACCCTCCGTAAAAATGAAACTCAGCAAAAATTCGCCAAATTAGCCACGATCCGTCGTAAATCCCGCGCTACTGTGACTCAAATCTCACAGATCGTGGTGGCTGGCGATGAGTCGATTACGTAACGTAGATGCTGATACGGGCTCAGCACAGCAAACATCACCTGCTGCTGCGATGTGCGCGACAACCAGGAGGACCGGCGATGGCCACGGAATACGCACGAGCGCTAGGCGGACGACTGCGAGCGATCAGAAAGCAGCAAGGGCTGTCGCTGCAAGGAGTCGAAGAGAAGTCCGACGGGGTCTGGAAAGCCGTCGTAATCGGCTCCTACGAACGTGGCGATCGTGCAGTGACCGTCGCCAAACTGGCCCAACTTGCCGACTTCTACGGCGTGCCAGTAGGCGTACTCCTGCCAGGTGGTGCGGCGAGTGCCTCGCAGGCGCCACCCACACGGGTAGTCATGGACCTCGAGAAACTAGCTAACGTCCCGCCGGACAAGTCGGGACCGCTCAACCGCTACCTGTCCGCGATCCAAGCGCAGCGGGGTGACTACAACGGTCGGGTGCTTACCGTTCGGTCCGATGATTTGCGGACGCTGGCAGTCATCTACGACACCACTCCCGGGGTACTCGCCGAGGAGCTCGTCGCTTGGGGAGTACTCAATGCTGATGCCCCCAAGTCACTCGAGGAGTAGCGGCTCACCCAACGGCGCGTGGTCACTTCAACTGAAGCGACCACGCGCCTCTGCACGTTAACCATGTCCGACGGTGTGAACTCGCATCCCATTGGTAGTCCCAGGAACGCCCGGTGGCACGCCGGCCACAATCACAAGTTTTTCACCGAGCGCTACTCGGCCAATGGCCAGCAGCGACGTGTCCACCTGCTGCACCAGATCATCCGTGTGCCGTACCTGCGGAGCCATAAACGTCTCCACACCCCAGACCAAGGCCAGTCTGCTGCGAACCTCGGGATTGGGGGTGAAAGCCAACAGCGGGATAGTCGATCGATGTCGGGAAATCAGTCGAGCGGTCGAACCCGTCTCGGTGAAGGCAATCATGTACTTGGCCCCCACGTCATGAGCGACGCTGACCGCAGCCCGGGTAATTGCACGAGCAGTTGACCCAGCTGACTCGGGCGGGGCAACATTCAGCCGCTCCAATGCCTCGGTCTCGACGTGTTCAATGATCGTCGACATGGTGTCCACGACGTGGGGTGGGTTCACCCCGACACTGGTCTCCCCCGACAGCATCAGTGCGTCAGTGCCATCTAGCACTGCGTTGGCGACATCGGACACCTCGGCACGAGTGGGGCGGCTTGCGGTCATCATCGAGTCCAACATCTGGGTGGCAACGATCACCGGCTTGCCTGCCCGACGACACAAGTCAATGGCTCGTTTCTGTTCCAGCGGGACCTCCTCAAGTTGGAGTTCCACACCCAGATCGCCGCGCGCCACCATCACGCCATTGAATGCAGCGACAATCTCATCTAACCGATGAATCGCCTGTGGTTTCTCAACCTTGGCTAGTACTGGGAGCCGTCGACCTTCTTCGTCCATGATCCGATGCAGCAGATCAATGTCCTCTGGCGAGCGCACAAACGAGAGCGCCACCATGTCGATACCGAGTCGGATCGCCCAGCGCAGATCGCGTTCATCCTTCTCCGTGAGCGCAGGTGCGGACACCGCCACGCCGGGCAAGTTCAACCCTTTGTGATCCGACAGCGTGCCACCTTCGACTACTCGGGTGTGCACCCGCGGACCATCAACTTTGATCGTCTCTACAGTGACCCGACCGTCATCAATGAGGATCAGATCTCCGACGGTTACGTCGCGGGGCAGGTCGGCATAGGTGGTGGAGCAGCGCTGACTGCCACCCGGAATATCTTCCGTGGTGATGGTGAACTCGTCGCCCTCACCGACATCGACTGGACCGGTAGCAAAAGAGCCCAACCGGATTTTGGGGCCCTGCAGGTCAGCTAGGGTTCCCACGCCGCGCCCTACCTCATCACCGGCTCGACGAACGTCCTCATATGCGCGTTCGTGGTCGGCATGACTGCCGTGGCTGAGGTTGAAGCGAGCAACGTCCATCCCCGCACTCACTAGTTGCCGGGTGGTATCGAAACCCGCGGTAGCCGGCCCTAGGGTGCAGACAATCTTTGCTCGGCGCATATAGCGGACTCTATCGCCGGAAAGGCGGCGTCGCAGACACTAGCGTCCACCCGCTACTCGCCGCTCAGAAGCCCAAGACCTTCTTACGCTGCGCTTCGTACTCTTCCGCCGTGATGACGCCCGCTTCTTTCAGCTCTTCCAGTCGCTTCAACTGGGCGATCTGATCATCGGCACTGCTTGCGGGAGCCGGCGCAGGCGCGGGTGCCGGGGCCGGGGCGGGTGCCGGGGCCGGGGCGGCCTGCTGTTGAACCTCCTGTTGGGTCCACTTTTCATTCTGCCGGCGGGCTACTCGGCCCGACACTGCTGTCGCAGTTCCGGCGACTACCGCGGTACGGGTCGCGGCACGGATCAATCCTGGCATGGGGTCATACCTCCTCGGTTGCTTCTAACTCTTCAATAGCGTCAAGTGTGTCCAAGATGTCCTGCACCGGAACCCGGCCACCAGCGACAGCTTCGCCGCCAGCACGCCGCAGCGCGGTAGCGAACGGTGCGGCCCAAGTGTTCTCGTACACCAATACTGCACCGATTCGGCCTGGTAGTAGGACTGAGGCCGCTTCGGCGAGATCATCATCGTCGAGCAGTCCGGTGGTAGCACCGTCCAGCAGTCCCAGTTCGGCGGCTACCAGCGGAGTGACGTCAGCCAGCTCCATCTGCACGTAGTTACCGTCTTCGCCCTTGACGATAATCGCCATATCCAGCACCCGGATGATGCCGCGACGCACGACGTCGAGTAGGTGAGGTAGCGCCTCACCCGTCGGGCCAGACTCTGGGTATTCCACGACTAGATAGTCGATCGGCCCAATTTCGAGATCTTCCTCGCTCACATGTCCTCCAGTTTCGCTCTGGCTTACACCAGACCAGCACGTCGACGATAAGCGCCTTCCCAGTTGTCCGCCTGTTGAAGCGAGGCCTGGTGAAACGCCTGTCGCGCCTACCTTACAAGCATGACCGAGGAAGCGGTGGCTGGCCCAGTGATTGGCTGCAACTACGCCAGTACCCAGCCAACAGGCCTTGGTTAACTCGTTATCGGCAGGTCGCCCTTGTCGATGGCCGCCAAGAAAGCGCGGTAGTCATTCGTGGCCTTAGCCGCGGCCTGCTCCGAGAAATCGCCAATCGACCCAACCAGAGATTTGCCCCGACCGAGATAGCCGGCGATTTCGTGTCGGTCGCCCGTCCGCGCATGTGCCCGCGCCAACGCCCAACCACACAGTCCGACAAACACCGGTAATCCTCGCTCACCGGTCCGGGCTAGATCGAGCGCGCCCTTCCAATCCCGCAATTGCGACATCACCCACTGCCGCTGCACCCCAGTGTGATCAGCGAACTGCAGTTCGCCTAAGAACGGCTCCGGAGCCGCCTGAATCAGCCTTCGTCCCACGATCAACTGCCCGGCGGCCGAGCCGGCAGCTTCAGTTGCGTCATCTGCCAGGACCGAACTGAATGCCCCCTGCAAAGCCACAATCAACGGTTCTTCGGCACCGGCTGGCCCAAGCAGTAGTCCGGCATACACCGGGACGTTGGTGTCCGACACCGAGCCAATCAACCTGGCGAGATCAACCAGCCGGTAGTGACCAAGCAGTTGCGCCCGACTGGGCCCCAAAGTGTCGAGATGTTGCTGCCAGGCTTTCTTTGCTGCAGTGAGTACGGCAGCGCCGTCCGCTGCCAACGCCGCCACCGGCTCCAGCAACGGTGGCTTACTGCGGAACCGCAACTCACCATCCACTGCTTTCGTCATCTTGCGAGCAGCCCGAGCCCCCGTGCGACTCCGCGCCCGCTTCATGCCACGCAGAATCTCGGCCAACGTCTTTGCGCCCGAGGGCTCAGCCCACCGCGACAGCACCAGATTTGAGGTGAGCCGGGAGTACCACATATCCACAGTCGACTCGTCGGCAAAGCCACGCATCGCGTCCTGATAGCTTTTCGCCGCGACTTCGGCTAGAGCACGGCTACGCGACCTACTCAGTCCAGCTTCCTGGCCGGCGACCACCGCGGTGACTGCTAGTCGCTTGAGGTCCCAGTCAAAGGGTCCCCGGCAGGTGTCTGCGAAGGAGAGCCCATCGAACACGAAGGAGTGCGCGACTGTCGCGTGACCACCGAAGTTATGCACGTGAGCATCACCTAGTAGTTGAACCGAGAGACCGGTGTTGGGCTGGACCGCCAAGTCCGCAGCCATCACCGAACCAGAGCCCAAAAGATAGTTCAGCCTATTCTTGGCAAGCAGGGCATTGCGGATCGGCTGGATATCTTCCGGGCATCGGCTGGATTGCTCCGCAATGATCTGCAGCGCACTGCGATCACTGGCAGCAAAGTCACCAAACTCCTTACGGGGTAGTTTTTTGCGCAGTGCCTTACCACGAGCGGTGCTGTCCGCCGCTACGTTCTTTGCCGTCATGGAAAACTCCGGATTCTGCTGCTAGGCGGCAGCACTCGGCTGTTCAGCGGTCTCGGCTGGCACCGGCGGAAACGGGTGCGCAGGATCTCGACCTGAAAGATATTTCAGCACCGCGTAGACACTGGACGCAATCGGGATGGCGATTAGTGCCCCCACAATACCGAGCGTGATCGCACCCACGGCAATGATCGAGACGATAGCGAGTGGGTGGAGTTGCACTGTCTTACCCATGACCAACGGCTGTAGCACGTCACCATCGAACGAACCCACGATCACGGTCAGCAGCACTACCAAAAGCGCGGTCGTCGGACCCATGGTGGCAAGCGCAACTAGCGCCGCCAGTAGCGTTGCGATCGGGGCGCCAATCACTGGAATAAAGGCCCCAATGAACACCACAGCCGCCAGCACCGGCGCAAGTGGTACCCCCAAAATCAGCAGACCGGCGAACACCAGCAAGGCGTCACAAATGGCTACTAGGACCACGCCGCGGGTATAGCCAGCAAGAGTATGCCAGGCAAGATGCCCACAGACATCGACGCCGGCCCGCGCCCGCTCAGGTGTCCAACTAACCGCCCACTGCCAGATCTTGTCGCCAGAGTTCATGAAGAACAACGTGCCGAACAAGTAGACCGACCCGGCCACGATGATTGTGCCGATAGTTCCCAGTTGCGCCACCAAGTCCGACACCGCGGCGGAACCTAAGCTTTCCAGCAGACTGGCACCTTGCTGCTGCAGCGATCCGATCTGATCGGAGGACAACTGAAGTGGGCCCTTGGCCAGCCACTCCTGAATCTCGTTGAAACCCGCCGATATCGCTTCGGCCAATGCTGGACCTTGGCTAATGATGGAACCAATGACCTGCACCAGCAGATAGGTTCCCACGACAACGATGATCAACAACGACAGCACTACTGCCAACGCCTTGGGCATGACTTTCGTGAAGAGACGGGCAATGGGCCCAGCGAGTGCCGTGGTGAACATGGCCAGGAAGATGGCAATCGCCACCGGGAATATGGCATCAATGACGATCAGCAGGAGATAAAAGGCGAGGCCAATCAGCAGTACTCGCCAGGTGATGCCAGCCAGTGTCACCAGCATCGGTGGTACCCGCAGTGGCGGTTCGGCTGCCGCGGCGACTCCGCTTGCGGATGGCCGCGCTGAGTCCGGCGCAGCCAATGCGGTGGCTGCGGCAGGATCTTCCGCCATGTTCCCAGCCCATCTGTTGACGATGTGCTGTGAGTATGGCAGGACGAGCAGGCTGCTCGCCCGAGTTTTGGTTCAGTCCACTAGCCCGGTTCCCACCAGCGTGCTGCTACACCATTAGCGGTCGAGCCGATGCAGGGATCGGGCGCGGCAAGTTGGTGCTGCCCGTGAGGTAGGAATCCACCGAGGCGGCCGCGGCACGACCCTCGGCAATCGCCCACACGATCAGCGACTGGCCGCGACCAGAATCGCCAGCGACGAAGACGCCGTCAGCTGCGGTGCTGTAGTCGTCGTTACGAGCGATGTTGCCCCGCTCGTCGAGTTCCACCCCGAACTGGGTGATCCAGTTGCCCTGTTCCACACCGGTGAATCCCATAGCGAGGAATACGTAGTCCGCCGGGATTTCCCGCTCGCTACCCGCGACCGGCTGGAAGCGGCCATCCACGGATTCCACTTCTTCGAGGCGCAGTGCCTTGACTCGACCGTCGTCTCCCGCAACGAAGTCCTTGGTGGAAACTGAGTAAACTCGGTCGCCACCTTCTTCGTGAGCGGTGGATACTCGGTAGGTCATGGGATAGGTCGGCCACGGCTGTGAATCCGGTCGATGCTCCGGCGGATGCGGCATGATTTCCAACTGCGTGACGGATGCTGCACCCTGACGATGCGAAGTGCCCAGGCAGTCTGCGCCGGTGTCACCGCCACCGATGATGACCACATGCTTGTCGTGAACGTCGATAGGCGATTCAGCAATATCGCCTTGGACTACCCGGTTGGCCAGCGGCAAATACTCCATCGCTTGATGAACACCGTCGAGGTCTCGGCCAGGCACCGGCAGGTCACGCCACAGCGTGGCGCCGTTGGCCAGCACGACCGCGTCATACCGCTGCCGCAGATCCTCACCAGTGACATCGGTTCCTACGTCGACGCCAGCGCGGAAGCGTACGCCTTCTGCCGTCATCTGCTCAAGCCGTCGATCGAGATGCATCTTCTCCATCTTGAACTCGGGAATTCCGTAGCGAAGTAACCCGCCGATTCGGTCCGCTCGCTCGTACACCGCGACGGTGTGACCGGCGCGAGCAAGTTGCTGCGCGGCCGCTAGTCCTGCGGGACCAGATCCGACGACGGCAACAGTTTTTCCGGACTGCCGATCCGGAATCCGGGGCTCGATCCAGCCTTCATCCCAAGCCCGATCGACGATCGACACCTCAACCTGCTTGATAGTGACGGCAGGTTGGTTAATGCCCAGCACGCAAGCGGTCTCGCAGGGAGCCGGGCAGAGCCGACCGGTGAACTCGGGGAAGTTGTTGGTGGCGTGCAACCGCTCGCTGGCAGCGCGCCAGTCATCCCGCCACACCTGATCGTTCCACTCCGGAATCAGGTTGCCCAGCGGGCAACCGTTGTGACAGAACGGGATACCGCAGTCCATGCAGCGACCCGCTTGCTCTTGTACGGCGCCGGTCTCCATCTCTTCGTAGACCTCGCGCCAGTCTCGGATACGAATGTCTACTGGGCGGCGCTCCGGCAACTGCCGGTCAGCCTTCATAAATCCGCGCGGATCAGCCATGAGAAGCCTCCATCACTGCCGCGATCGGATCGCGGCCCTCGAGTTCAGCACGGGCACGTGCCTGTAGTACCCGCTTGTAATCAATCGGCATGACCTTGCCAAAGCGGGCAAGCGCCGCTTCCGGATCGGCGAGCAACTGCTCAGCGACCTCGGACTCGGTCTCTTCAAAGTGTCGGCGAATGGTCTCGATCAGGAATTCCCGATCTTCCTCATCCAGCGGCTCCAACATCACCATTTCGGTGTTGATCTTCATCGGGTCCGGATCCAGCAGGTACGCGACACCACCGGACATCCCGGCCGCAAAGTTGCGGCCAGTTGCTCCGAGCACAACGGCGCGACCTCCAGTCATGTACTCACAACCGTGGTCGCCAATGCCTTCCACGACAGCAACCACACCGGAGTTACGCACACAGAAACGTTCACCAACTCGGCCCCGCAGGAAGACCTCGCCAGCCGTGGCGCCGTAACACACCACATTGCCCGCGATGATCTGCTCTTCGGCGGCAAAGCCCGCGACCCGGTTGGGTCGTACGACTAGACGGCCACCAGACAATCCCTTGCCGACATAGTCGTTAGCGTCGCCCTCCAACCGCAGCGTGATGCCGCGCGGCACGAAAGCACCGAAGGACTGGCCAGCGGAACCGAGCAGCGTGAGATCGATAGTGCCGTCAGGTAGGCCGTCGCCGCCATAGGCTCGAGTGATTCTGGAACCCAACATGGTTCCCACAGTCCGGTTAACGTTGCGAACTTCAACCTGAGCTCGCACCGGCTCTCCGGATTCGATGGCCGGGCGGCAGATTTCGATGAGCTCATTGTCCAGTGCCCGGTCGAGCCCGTGATCTTGCGTCACCACCTGGTGGCGGGGGTGATCGACCTCAGGTACGTGCAAGATCGGCGTGAGATCCATACCGTGGGCTTTCCAATGCTCCACCGCGGCCTTAGTCTGCAACATCTCAGAGTGGCCGATGGCTTCATCAAGCGACCGGAAGCCCAACTGGGCCAGGTATTCCCGCACCTGCTCGGCAATGAAAAGGAAGAAGTTAACCACGTGATCTGCCTGGCCGGTGAAGCGTTCCCGCAACACCGGGTTTTGGGTCGCTACCCCAACCGGACAGGTGTCGAGGTGACAGACCCGCATCATGATGCAGCCCATTACCACCAGCGGCGCAGACGAGAAACCAAACTCCTCCGCGCCAAGGAGTGCGGCCACGACGACGTCACGACCGGTCTTAAGCTGACCGTCGGTCTGCACAACCACCCGGTCCCGCAAGCCATTCAGCATTAGCGTCTGCTGGGTCTCTGCCAGACCCAGTTCCCAGGGACCACCGGCATGCTTCAGCGAGGTCAACGGCGACGCCCCGGTACCGCCGTCATGTCCGGAGATCAGGATGACGTCGGCGTGCGCCTTGCTGACACCAGCCGCCACGGTACCGACGCCCACCTCGGACACCAACTTCACGTGGATTCGCGCCTCGTCGTTGGCGTTCTTCAGATCGTGGATCAGTTGAGCGAGATCCTCGATCGAGTAGATGTCATGGTGCGGCGGTGGCGAGATCAGTCCAACACCCGGCGTCGAGTGACGGGTCTTCGCCACCCAGGGATACACCTTGTGACCGGGCAGCTGGCCACCCTCGCCGGGCTTGGCACCTTGAGCCATCTTGATCTGAATATCGTCTGCGTTCACCAGAAACTCACTGGTGACGCCGAATCGACCAGAGGCGACCTGTTTGATGGCTGATCGTTTCGAATCACCGTTGGACATCACCTCAAAGCGCTCCGGATCTTCACCACCTTCACCCGTGTTGGACTTCGCACCCAGTCGATTCATCGCAATCGCCAAGGTCTCGTGCGCCTCGGCAGAAATCGACCCGTAGGACATTGCCCCGGTGGAGAAACGTTTAACGATCTCGCTGGCCGGCTCCACCTCATCGACGGGGACTGGCGGCCGAAGACCCTCGGAGAAGTCGAACAGGCCCCGCAGCGTCATCAATCGGGTGGCCTGATCATCAACTGCGTCGGTGTATTCCCGGAAGATGTCGGCGCGATTTTCCTTGGTCGCGTGCTGCAACCGGAACACCGTCTCCGGGTCAAACAAATGCGGCTCACCTTCACGGCGCCACTGGTATTCCCCGCCAACATCCAAGCGGCGATGGGCGGGCGAGATCCCGCTAGGCGGGTAGGACACGCGATGGCGCAAGGCCACCTCTTCGGCGATCACGTCCAAGCCAATGCCGCCGAGCTTGGAGGTAGTTCCGGTGAAGTAACGGTCCACCAGTTCCTGGGACAAGCCAATAGCTTCAAAGATCTGCGCACCGCAGTAGGAGGTGACGGTAGACACGCCCATCTTGGACATGACCTTGAGGACGCCCTTGCCCAGTGACTTGATCAGATTACGGACTGCGGTGTCCGGCGGCGTATCGCCCAGCGATCCTCGCCGTGCCAGGTTCTCCACGGTCTCCATCGCGAGATACGGATTGACTGCTGCAGCTCCGTAGCCAATCAACAGTGCGACGTGGTGGACCTCACGGACGTCACCTGCTTCCACGATGATGCCGGCCATGGTCCGGCTCTTCTCTCGTACGAGGTGGTGGTGGACCGCGGACGTCAGCAGCAGCGACGGGATGGGAGCGTGTTCACCGTCGGATTCACGGTCGGACAAAATGATGAAGCGCTTGCCCTGTCGGATCAGGGCATCGACCTCACGACAGATTTCATCGAGCCGCCGCTCCAGCGCAGCGCCGCCGCCAGCAACTGGATAAAGTCCCGACACCCGAGCGGCAGCCAGACCTGGCTGATCACCGTCCACGTTGAGGTTAAGAATCTTGGCGAGATCGTCGTTCGAGATCACCGGGAACGGCAAGCGCAGTTGCCGACAGTGGGTGGCGTCAACCTCCAACACGTTTCCTTCCGGTCCGATGCTGGTGCTCAACGACGTCACGATTTCCTCGCGGATTGCATCCAGCGGCGGGTTGGTGACCTGGGCGAACAACTGAGAAAAGTAGTCGAACAGCATTCGCGGTCGGTCGCTGATGGCCGCGATCGGAGTGTCGGTGCCCATTGAGCCAATCGGCTCCATCCCATTACGGGCCATCGGGGACAACAACACCCGGAGCTCTTCTTCGGTGTAGCCGAAGGTCTGCTGCCGACGCAGTACCGATGCGCGGGAATGCACGATGTGCTCCCGCTCGGGCAGTTCGTCCAAGTGCAGAATTCCCTGCCGCAGCCAATCCTCGTAGGGCTGTTCGGCCGCCAACTCCGCTTTGATCTCATCGTCTTCGCGTATGCAACCGGCAGCGGTGTCCACCAAGAACATCCGACCGGGTTGCAACCGCCCCTTGCGGACGACCTTCTCTGGCTCGATATCGAGAACGCCGGCCTCCGAGGCCAGCACGACCAGCCCGTCATCGGTCACCCAGAACCGACCCGGACGCAATCCATTGCGGTCCAACACGGCACCGATCACGGTGCCGTCGGTGAAGGACACATTGGCGGGACCGTCCCAGGGCTCCATGAATGAGGAATGGAATTCGTAGAAGGCGCGCCGGGCTGGATCCATACCGGGGTTGTTCTCCCAGGCTTCGGGGATCATCATCAGCACCGCATGATGCAGCGGACGGCCACCGAGGTGGAGCAGTTCCAGCACCTCGTCGAAGGACGCAGAGTCGCTGGCACCGGGAGTGCAGATCGGGAACAACCGGGTCAGGTCACCGGGGATCAGACTGCTAGTCAGCATCGCTTCCCTGGCCCGCATCCAGTTGCGGTTACCCATCACAGTGTTGATTTCACCGTTGTGGGCAATCATTCGGTAGGGATGCGCCAACGGCCACGACGGGAAGGTGTTGGTGGAGAACCTCGAGTGCACCAACCCGATCGCGGAGGTGAATCGCGGGTCCACCAGATCAGGGAAGAACTGCTCCAACTGAGCGGTGGTGAGCATGCCCTTGTACCCGATGGTCCGCATCGACAGTGACGGGAAATATACATCGGTTTCGCGTTCCGCCCGACGCCGCAGGCAAAAGGCCATCCGCTCCAACTGCATATCAACCAATGCCGGGTCGATCGCCGACACAAAAATCTGCCGGAACTGCGGCATCACGCTCTTGGCGGTGAGACCGACCATGCTGTCGTCGACCGGCACGTCGCGCCAGCCCAACACCTGCAAGCCTTCCTCCGCCGCGATCTCGTTGATCCGGGCTACCGTCTCTGCCGCCAGTTCATCATCTTGGGGCAAGAAGCCAGTTCCCACCGCGTAGGCACCTGGTGCCGGCAGTTCGAAATCACAGACGGCCCGGAAGAACTCGTCCGGTATCTGGGTGAGAATACCGGCACCGTCGCCAGAGTCCGGCTCCGAACCAGAGGCACCGCGATGCTCCAGATTCTTCAATGCGGTCAAGGACTTCACCACGATGTCGTGGCTCGGCTCACCAGTCAGCGTGGCAACAAAAGCCACGCCGCAGGCATCCCGCTCAAAGCGGGGATCATAAAGGCCCTGAGTTGTGGGCAGGTCCGTGGTCATAAGGCACCTCCGTCGTCGCCCGCTCGGGCACGGCCGCTGGGCGGGAAAGGCAAGGGGACTCACGGGACGACATTGGCCCGTGGACTTGGATAGTAACTGTCTGAAGGGCCCCAGCACAATCCTGGCACTATCGGCACGGGAAATCGCTGCACACAACCCGCCGCTGATCGCTACCGTCGCATCGTGAGCAGTAGTTCCTCGACCAGTGGCGCTGACAGCGCCGCTGGTGAGCACTCTGGCACCAATCCGGCCTGGTTTTCCGCGATCATGGGAACCGCCGGCACCGCTGCGGTGCTCGCGCTGGATCCGCTGCCATCGGTGGATCTGGCAGCTATCAGCACTTCGCTGGCTTGGATATTGCTGGGGTTGTCCGGAATCGCTTTCCCCATTCTGCTGGCGCAGTTCATGCGTACTTCTCGCACCCCTTGGCAGGACATGGCCTCGCCACAGGTTGGCCCCGCCTATGCGACTATTCCCGGCGCCATGTTGGTGTTGATGGTGGCGTTGTCGATTCTGCTGGATCTCGGCACCCTGCCGGTGTGGGCTTGGTGGCTGGTGCTGGTCTGGACCGCAGTCGGCGCAATTTTGGCCGTGGTAGTGACCGTACGACTCTTCGTAGCCGCCTTCGCCGACGACTCGTTCCCAGTGCAGCATTTGTCCGGCATGTGGTTTGTTCCAGAGACCGCGCTGATGTTGGCCGGAATCGTATTGGGACGCATGGCGGTCTCTGGACTCGATGAACCAATTAACTCGTTGATATTCGCCGCGATCGCCTTAGTTGGTGCTGGCGTGCTGCTCTTCGCGTTGACCGCCGCAGTCTTCTTTACCCGACTAATTCTGCATCCGCATGTGCGGGCCAATGGTGCGCCAGCCATGTGGATCATGCTCAGCCCGCTATCGATCAGCATCTTGGCGATGCAGCAGGTCAGCTTGGAAGCGGAGATTCTCAACTCGGAAGCTGGCAGAGAATCGGCCGCCTTCCTCGACCTGTTGGCGGTCTTGCTGTGGGGTTTTTCGTTGTGGTGGGTGCTAGCGGCTGCGGCTATCACTTGGGGAAGTCGCGCGGGCGCCTTCACTCACTCGCCGGCCGACTGGTCCTACGTCTTTCCGCTGGCCGGCCTATCGCTCGCCACTATCGAACTCAGCCGCCTGTGGGACGCGTTACCACTGCAATGGCTCGGGGCAACCTTCGCAATACTGCTGTTCGCCGTGTGGATAACCGTTACTACGGACACACTGCGACAGCGCGGACGCAGTCGCGCACTGGCTACGGATTAATCAGAGTTGGGCGTGGACTGAGCGTTCGGATCGGATGAGTCCGAATCGAGGCCATCAGTCGTCTCAGCGGCTAGGTTGCCTTCCAATCCGCTGGAATCGGCGTCGGCGGCAGCCTCCGGATCTAACTCCGCCGGATCTTCCCGGCCTGGATGACGCCGCGCGCTGATGACCAAGAAGATCACCGCACCAAACCCCACAATCAGCGAAGTCCAAACGTTGAGCCGCAGACCGAAGATTTCGTTGGCAGCATCGATGCGCAGATTCTCAATCCACAATCGACCCAGACAGTACAGCGCCACATAAAGCGCGAATACCCGACCATGGCCCATGCGGAAGCGACGATCCGCCCACAGCAGCACCGCAAAGACGGCTAAGTTCCACAACAGTTCGTAGAGGAACGTCGGATGGAAAGTCTCGAAGGCCTCATAGCCGGGTGGTCGATTCGCTGGATCGATCTCCAGACCCCACGGCAGGTCCGTGGGGGCACCGAAAAGCTCCTGATTGAAGTAGTTGCCTAACCGGCCAATGGCTTGCGCCAACACGATCCCCGGCGCGATCGCATCGCCGAAGGCAGGTAGCGGCACTCCCGCCCGGCGGCATCCGATCCAGGCACCCAGGGCACCAAAGGCCACAGCACCCCAGATCCCCAGGCCGCCCTGCCAGATCTGCACTGCCCCGGACCATCCGGAACCGCCTTCGCCGAAATACAACTGATTGTCGCTGACAACGTGGTAAATCCGGCCGCCAACAATGCCAAACGGCACTGCCCAGATGGCCACGTCCATGACGGTTCCGGCGCGACCGCCGCGGGCTACCCAGCGCTTTTCACCCAGCCACACCGCCATAACGATGCCGATGATGATGAACAGCGCGTAGGCGCGCAGCGGCAGCGGCCCTAGGTACCAGACACCCTGCTCGGGGCTGGGGATACTTAGCGGAAGCGTCACCACGGTTGAACTGTGCTGCTACTTGTCGGACTTGTCCGCGTCACTTGAACCGCCAGCTGCCTCGATAGTCGCGATGAGTGCGTCAGGCGAGGCGTAGGCTTCCTGCTCCAACTGCTCCCCGTTCAAGACCAGTCCAGGTGTACCACCGATCTGGTTTTCGGCCATCGCGATGGTGCCGTTGGCAGCCCACGGCATGTAGGTCTTATCCGCGATGCATTGGTCAAAGGTCGCCTTGTCCTCACCCTTGATGCCTACCTGCTCACCGAAGGCCTTCAACTGCTCGTCAGTCCAACCGACCCCTTCTTCTTCGGGTTGGTTCGCGTAAACGATGGAGAGGTACTCCTGAGTCTTGCCAGCATCAACCGCACAACCCCAGGCAGCGGCGGCCCGCTGCGAGTTCTGGCCGGGGAAGTTGGCATCCAAGAACGACGTACTACGCACGATAACTTCGGCCAACCCCTGGTCAGCGATGGCTTTCACGGTGGAGCCGAAGGCGGCCTCAAAGGCGCCGCAGGCGGGGCATTGAAAATCTTCCCAAATCGCAAGTACTGGCTTGCCGGCTGCCTTGTTATACGGGATGCCAAACTCGTTGGGATCTCCGGCAGGGATGGCACCAGTGGGTTGCACCGCATCGGGGTTCGGCTTGTCGATGGCCTTGTTGTCTTCCGCAGTTTGCACCGCGAAGAAGATGATGGCGAGGACAGCCAGCGCCACTACCCCACCGATGATGAGATTGATGGTCCGCTGCCGGCGCTTGGCCGCGGACTCTTCCTTGGCGCGAGCTTCCGCAGCCCGCTGCTTCGCTTTGCTCGAACTTGAACTACCCATGTCGGGGAGCCCCTTCCCATCGATTCACCCACTGTGGATTGTACGGTGCCACATCGCCAACTGGTGGAAGACGGCGGCGCACAATGTCACAGATAGCCAACAATCACCATCACCGCCATGATCGCCAAGATCAACACACTGATCAGAATGTCGGCCTTATAGACGCGCAGCGGCGTGGCCGTCACTCGCTGCAGGCCGGCACCAAAGTTGCCTTCAAGCAGATTGATTCGGGTCAGCGACATCCACACCAACAGCGTGGTGGCGGTCACGGTAAGGCACCAGGGACACAGCGCACCGATTTCGTAGTAGGACTGGTGGAACAACCAGAAGGCGAACACTAGTCCGATGGAGTAGACCCCTTGGGCGGCGAGCATGAACCAGCGTGGGAACAGCACCCGGCCGCCCCAACCAAGCAGCGCCACGGCGACCGTGATGACTACTGGCTCCGCCATGAGGCCGAGGAAACTATTGGGAAAGCCCAACAACTCGGCCTGCCAGGAGGTACCCACGGTGCCGCAACTGATCTTGGTGTTGATGTCGCAGGAGAAGATGGCATTCGGGTTCTCCGCCAGGATCAAGGCATCAACCGAGAGCACAAAAGCCGCTACCAAGCCGATTGTGCCAAAGACCAACATTTCTACCGCGGGCCACACGTGTCGCAGCGGCTCCGGAGCAGCCGGGCTGAGATCTTCCTCGATCTCGGCGTCAGTTGCCATGTCTGTCTCCGTCATCTCCAGGTCCGGTGAGGGCCGACCTAACTGTCTTGCAGCAGGTCAAGGTTGCTGCCGCCAACATTACCGCCCATTCTCAATGACGTTGGGAGGCCTCGACAAGTTCCCGCGCCAGGCCCGCTACCTCTCGCTCCGCCTCATCCGTGTCCTGGGCCGCCAAGATTCGCTTGACAAACGCCGAACCCACGATCACCCCGTCGGCAAACTTCGCGACCTCCCGCGCCTGCTCTCCGGTGGAGACTCCCAACCCCACCGAGATGGGGGTATCGGTGACTTCGCGCAGCCGTGCAACGAGTGCCTCGGCACTCCCGCTGACTGCGGTGCGCACCCCAGTAACTCCCATCAGCGAGGCCGCGTAAACAAATCCTGAACTGGCATCGGCGAGGACTTGCAGTCGTTCGGCGTCTGAAGACGGTGCAGCTAAGAACACATGCGCTAGCCCACGTTCATCGCTGTCAGCGATCCAGGCGGTGGCTTCTTCTGGGATCAGATCCGGAGTAATCGTGCCCGCGCCGCCCGCCGCAGCCAAATCCGCCGAAAACTTTTGCGCCCCGTAAGAGTCGATCAGGTTCCAATAGGACATGGTCAGCAACGCAGCCGGGGTATCAGCACAAGCCGCCACCACGGCCAGCGCATCTGCGGTCGTCGTACCAGCGGCCAACGCGATCTCGGCTGCCTGGCAGATCACTGGGCCGTCCATCACCGGATCTGAATAGGGAATCCCCACTTCCACCATGTCCACGCCCTCGGCAATCATGGCCCGAATCAATCGGATAGATGTCGCCTGATCAGGAAAGCCCGCGGGCAAATATGCGATGACCGCAGCGCGATTTTGCTGCTGGGCCCGCTCGAAGGCCTCAGCTACCGAAACGCTCACTCGTTATCCTCATCCGCAACCAAGCCTAGGTACTCGGCAGCCGTATCCACGTCTTTGTCGCCTCGCCCGCTCAGATTGACCAGCAGGATTGCCTCTGGGCCCAGCCGACGCCCCACCCGCATGGCCCCAGCCAGACCGTGCGCGGTCTCCAGCGCCGGAATGATGCCCTCGGTGCGGGAGAGCAACTGGAAAGCGGCCATGGCCTCGTCGTCATCGACCGGCTCGTAGTTGGCTCGCCCCAGGTCGTGGAGTTGGGCGTGCTCCGGACCTACGCCGGGATAGTCCAATCCGGCGCTAATGCTGTATGAGGGCCTGGTCTGTCCGAAATCGTCTTGCAGGATGTAGGTGCGCGCCCCGTGCAACACCCCCGGTCGGCCGCCACTGAATCGCGCGGAATGTTGCCCGGTGGCCACTCCCCGACCGCCCGCCTCGAAGCCGTACAGCGCCACTTCCGGATCGTTGATAAAGGCACTGAACAACCCAATCGCGTTGCTGCCACCGCCAACGCAGGCCAAGACCGCATCAGGCAATCTGCCGTAGCGCTGCAGTACCTGTTCCCGTGCCTCGGTGCCAATGATGGATTGAAAGTGCCGCACCACCTGTGGGAACGGAGCAGGTCCGGTCACGGTTCCCAACACGTAGTGGGTGGAGTCCACGTTGGTAACCCAATCCCGCATCGCCTCGTTGATCGCGTCCTTCAGCGTTCGGGTCCCGGCCGTCACCGGAACCACTTCGGCCCCGAGGATTCGCATTCGGGCTACGTTGAGCGCCTGCCGCTGCGTGTCTTCTTCGCCCATGTAGACGGTGCACTCGACGCCCATCAAGGCCGCGGCAGTCGCGGTGGCGACGCCATGCTGACCGGCTCCAGTTTCGGCGATGACGCGGTTCTTGCCCATCCGTTTGGTCAGCAGTAGTTGACCAATGACGTTGTTGATTTTGTGACTACCGGTGTGGTTCAGGTCCTCACGTTTCAACAGAACTGTCGCGCCGCCGCACTCGGCGGCAAACCGGTCCGCCGAGGTGAGCGGGCTGGGTCGACCTACGTAGTCGGCAAAGAGCCTCTCGAGTTCCCGGGTGAACTCGGGATCGTTACGGGCCCGTTCAAACTCAGCAGTCAATTGATCGAGAGCGTGCATCAGCGCCTCAGGCACAAACCTGCCGCCATAGTCACCAAATTTGTCCGAAAGGCCGGACGGAGCAGATGTAGTCACAACTACAACGCTATCCCCCATGCGACGGGTGCGCACCAGCCGTCACCAGTTCGTGCACCGCCGCCTGCGGATCGCCCTGCGTCACTAGCGACTCTCCGACCAGTACCGCGTCGGCTCCTTCGTGGGCGTAGGTCAGCAGGTCGTGGGGTCCACGGATACCCGATTCGGCTACTTTGATGCAGGAATCCGGAATGAGCGGCGCTACCTGCGCGAAGACCGCTGGGTCAACATTGAGCGTCTTGAGATTGCGAGCATTGACCCCGATCAACTCCGCACCAGCCGCGACAGCTCGATCCACTTCATCCGTCTCGTGGACCTCTACCAGTGGCGTCATCCCCAACGATTGCGTGCGCTCAACCAGACTGACGAGGGCTTCTTGCTCCAACGCGGCAACGATCAGCAAAACCACGTCCGCGCCAAAGGCACGGGCCTCCCACAGTTGGTAACTGGTGACGATGAAGTCTTTCCGCAGAATCGGAATGTCTACGGCGGCCCGTACTGCAGCCAGATCAGCCAGCGAGCCACCGAACCGGCGTTGCTCGGTGAGCACGCTGATCATATGCGCGCCACCTGCCTCATAGCTGCGGGCGAGATCAGCCGGGTCCGGGATATCGGCCAGCGCACCACGACTGGGGCTGGCTCGTTTCACCTCGGCAATGACTTGGACACCACCATCGCGAAACGTGGCGAGACACTCTTTGGGACGTGCCTGCTTCGCGGCCCGATCTTTGAGGTCTTCCAGCGATGCGCCAGTCATCCGAGCAGCAACGTCCTCACGGACACCCACAAGGATGTCGTCAAGAACCGTCATTGCCGCCTCCGGAAATTCGAAGTGTTCGATCACAGTAGCGAGCGGCCCCGGCCAGCTAACCGCTGGGTCCGACTGCCGGGGCACTACTCGATGGTTTTGGTACTGGCGAGCGGCAGCCAGACGCCAAAGGCTGCGCCTCCTTCGGGCGCTGGCCACACCCGGGCAACACCACCCATGCGATCAGCCAGCCGACCAACTAGCGCCAGACCCACTCCGGTTCCGACTTTGCGAACTCCTTGATAGCGACTGAAAAGTTCTGCCGGTTCAAACGCCACCGCCATATCCGCTTCCGTGAGGCCCGGCCCGCCGTCTCGAACCGACATTGCACCGTAGTGGTCATCGCTGGCTACGGCCAACACGATTGGCTGTTCAGCCGGGGTGACGCGCAGAGCATTCTCGATCAAGTTGTCGAGGATCTGGCGCACCCGCTCTGGGTCCGCCTGCACGATGACGGCCTCGTGAGGAACCTCCAGCCGTAGTTCCACCGCCGCCGCGTCGCAACGGTTTCGCCAAGCAGCCGCCGCTCGCCGGACCATATCGGCCAGATCCACGCCGGTAAGTTCAATCGACATGTCCACAGCGCCCAGTCGAGCCAGATCCAACAGATCGGCGACCAACCGCTCCAGTCGACGGGTTTCGTCGACTACGGCGGCCCCCGCCGCTGCAGAATTGTCGGTGAGACCGTCCGATAGCGCCTCGCCGTAGCCCCGAATCGCCGTCAACGGCGTGCGCAACTCGTGCGACACCGACAATAGAAACTCCCGTTGCCGACCCTCGCTGGCGGCTAACGAATCACCAAGCCGATTGAGCGATTCGGCGATATCGGCGATTTCTTTAGGCCCGGCAGCATCGAGTCGCGCTTCCCGCTCGCCAGCCGATAGCCGCTCAGCCGCTTCGGCCGCATTGCGCAGCGGTCGGGTCAGCCGGCGAGCGACCAGCAAACCAATCGCCGCAGCCACTGCCGCACCCACGAGCACCGAGATCAGCAGCCGTCGCAGATCGTCATTGATGAGATCGCTGGCATCCGCGGGCGCGAGCAGGACTAAGCCGAATCCCCCCGACAGCGGCCGACCAGACACCAACACCTCATCGCCGGCGATAACAGCGGACCCGCTGATGCTGGCTCCCTGCAGGATTTGCTGTTGCACGCGAGCGTCCAGCCCGGCAACCGGTGCCAGTCGAGGTCCAATGAGATAGGCGTCCACCCCTGCTGCTTCAAACTGTCGCTGGACGCGGGAAATGTCAGCCGGGTCAACCGGTTGCTGCAGCGCCGCTACCCCCACGTCGGCCAGCCGCGCCAACTCCGTTTCCGCGCGCACTTGTGCCCCCTGGTTGACCAACGGCAACGCGACCAGCAGAGTGACGAGCGCTGCGATCAACGCCACGACCACACTCACACCGATCATTCGAGTGGTCAGGCTGTCGCCGAACCGCCGCTGATTAGCCATCGTCGCTACCCGCGGACTCCGAGTCCGGCGTTTGAGCGGAGTACCCAACGCCACGTACGGTGCGCAACGGGCTTGCCTCACCCAACTTGCTCCGCAACTGCGCCACATGAACGTCAACGGTTCGCGTTCCTACTGACTCCGGATATCCCCAAATTTCTGCCAGCAGTTCAGCTCGCTCGATCACTCGGCCAGGTCTGGCCACTAGGTATGCCAGCAGGTCGAACTCCGTGGCCGTCAGGTCGACTTCTCGATCGTCAGTCCAGACTCGTCGTGCGGCGGCATCGACCCGGACTCGTCCTATCGTGATCGGGCCGGTCGGTCCGGCGGCGCGCCGAACTGCCGCCTTTACTCGGGCCACCAGTTCTCGCGGGCTGAACGGTTTGGTGATGTAGTCGTCGCCACCAAGTTCGAGACCTAGTACCCGGTCGATCTCATCATCGCGGGCGGTACAGAACAACACCGGTGTCCAGTCGCCTTCAGCCCGTAGTTGCCGACAGATCTCGGTGCCATCCAGCGACGGCAGCCCGACATCTAACACGATAGCTACCGGCGAGCCGCGGCGAGCCTCGGCCAAACCGGCGGCACCATCGCTGACGTGGGTTACCTCAAATCCGTCACGCCGCAGGTAGAGCGAGACGACATCGGCGATCGCTGGCTCATCTTCGACGACAAGCACAGTGCCGCGAGGAGCGGATTCGGCCACTCGGCGGTTCAGGTTCTGGCTTTGCCCATGCCCATCATGGACATGACCCAACCCGCGATGATGCCGACGATTCCCAGACCAACGCCACCGATCCAGAACACATACCAGTTCGCCATGACCACGCCGATGGTGCCGATCAGGAAAGCGAGCATGATGATGAGGGATGCGGTCCACGCCGCTGGGGTATTCCCGTGACTAGTACTCATGTGCTCAGGACCCTTCCGTCGTTGACATCTTACTGGCGACTGCGACTGCTTTCAGCACTACCGCAGCCTTATGGCGACATTCCCATTGTTCCTCGCTCGCATCCGAGTCTGCCACCAGCCCCGCCCCGGCCTGGACATGAGCCACACCATCTCGGATCACGGCGGTTCGAATAGTGATCGCGGTGTCCATGCCACCGGCGAAATCCAGGTACCCCACTGCCCCGCCGTACAGACCACGCCGGGATGGTTCCAAGTCATCGATAATTTCCATGGCACGCACCTTTGGCGCTCCCGATAGCGTCCCCGCCGGAAACGTCGCTGCCAGCACGTCGTAGGCGGTTCGATCAGGCGACACTTCGCCGACCACGGTGGACACCAGATGCATGACATGGCTGTATCGCTCCACCTGCATGAACTCCACGACCTCAACCGTGCCGGAGGTACACACCCGTCCCAGATCGTTACGGCCCAAGTCCACCAACATCAGGTGCTCGGCGCGTTCCTTCTCATCCGCCAACAGTTCGTCGGCTCGGGCGGCGTCCACCTCGGGGTCTTCGCTGCGCGGCCGGGTTCCGGCGATTGGGTGCATCATGGCTCGACCGTCACGAACTGTCACCAACGCTTCCGGTGAACAGCCGACCACGTCGACACCCACCCCAACCCCGGATTCCAGGTCGGCGGCATCGGAGTCCGGCAACCGCAGCAGGTACATGTAGGGGCTGGGATTGCTGGTTCGCAACACCCGGTAGACGTCAAGCGCACTGGCTGGACAGTCGATATCGAACCGTTGCGAGACCACGATCTGAAATGCGTCACCCGCCTTGATGTGTTCGCGAGCTGCCTCAACAGCGGCCATGTAGTCGGCCGGCTCAGTGCGAGCCCGAAACTGTGGCTCCACGTTCGGATCGAGAGCGGTTACCACCGCCGCCCGAGGCGCGGCCAGATCCGCGGTCATACGATCCAACCGATCCACCGCGTCCTGATACGCCTGATCGGCTCGTTCTGGTGAACCATCGAAGTTGATGGCGTTCGCGATCAGCCAGACCGTTCCCGTCATGTGATCGAGGACAGCGACGTCGGTCGCCAACAACATGGCGACCTCGGGCCCGGGCACTTCTGCCGGATTGGCGTCCGGTAACTTCTCCCAGCGCCGCACCACGTCGTAGGCAAGACAGCCGACCATGCCCGACGTGAACGGCGGGAGTCCTTCGGTAGCCGGGGTGGCTAGCGCCGCCACGGTGTCGCGAAGAACTTCTACTGCTACGCCTTCCGTGGGGATGCCAGCAGGTGGTCGTCCGATCCACACCGCTTGGCCAGCCTGAGCGGTCAACATGGCCGCGCTGCGCACGCCCACGAACGAGTACCGCGACCAGGATCTGCCTGGTTCAGCTGACTCCAGCAGAAACGTACCGGGACGCTCCTGGGCCAAGGCTCGATACAACGAAATCGGAGTGTGATCGTCAGCCAGCACCGTTTTGATGACCGGAACCACCCGACGCTCTTGCGCTAATTCTCGAAACGTCGCAGCGTCGGGAGCTACGACACCGTGACGATCCGGCACCGCTGCATTCATCGTTCCTCCTCCAACACCAACCGCGGCCCCGCATCAAAACAAGTTGCCGCCCCGGTGTGGCAAGCCGGCCCGGTCTGATCCACCGCCAACAGCACGGTATCGCCATCACAGTCGATCCGGATCTCGTGCACCCGCTGGGTGTGTCCGGAGGTTTCTCCCTTGATCCACTGTTGTTGGCGACTACGGCTGAAGTAGGTGGCCCGGCCGGTACGGATGGTGTGCTGCAACGCAGTGCGATCCATCCAGGCCATCATCAGCACAGCTCCGCTGGTGCGGTCTTGTGCAATAGCTGGCACCAGCCCGTCGTCGTTGAATTGAATCTGAGCTAGCGCATCGGCGTTGGTATCGGCCATACCGCCATTGTGCCGTTGAATCATGGGGTGGTGTAGGACCACGAGACGATCACTCATAGAGTGGGGCCGTGTCAGCAATAGATCTGGCCCGAAAAGAGCGGGCAGCACTCTGCGATCTTCTCGATGCCGAGGGGCCCGACTCGCGAACACTGTGCGAGGACTGGACAACCCGGGAGCTCGCCGCTCACCTCGTTGTGCGCGAGGGACGACCTGACACTGCATTTGGTCGACTGGGCGGTCCCCTGGCCGCATGGACTGAGAAGGTCCAATCCGATGCAGCGTCGCAGGATTACAGCAAGCTCGTCGATCTCGTCCGCAGTGGCCCCCCGATCTGGTCGGCCTTCCGGGTGGCCTGGGTTGACGGTCAACTGAACACCCTGGAGTACTACGTCCACCACGAGGACGTTCGTCGCGGTAAGCCCGACTGGCAGGCCAGGGAACTGCCAGAGGAACTCAACGACTTCATCTGGGATCGGTTCCGACTCGCGGGCCGCGGTTGGTTCTCCGGAGTGCCGGGCGGCGTCACGCTTGAGCGCACCGACACTGGAGCCACGCACAAGGTCAAAGGTGGTGAACCGATGGTGACGCTCTCCGGCGCGCCTAGTGAACTGATCATGATCGCCTTCGGTCGTCGCGAGGCAGATGTGAGCATCACTGGCGATGACGAGGCAGTCGCCGCGTTCCGGGAAGCGAAGCTGGGCAACGACGAAGATCTGTTGCACCCCGAAACCGACTGATCCACCGTAGCAACGACGGCAGCTGCGGTCACACCGCATGACTGCAGCTGATCAATCCCTACCCACTTCTCGCCGGCGGGGACTACCCAAAACTCACCCGCGGCGTCATCCGTCGTACCGGGTAGCCAGCGGCAGCCAACTCCCGTTTGGCATCATCAATCTTGATCTCGCCAAAGTGAAAAACACTTGCGGCCAACACTGCATCGGCACCGGCGGCGACTGCCGGGGGGAAATCGGCAGCGGAACCGGCGCCGCCGCTAGCAATCAGCGGCACGGTGACCAACGGTCGCGCGGCAGCAATCATGTCGGTGTCGAATCCAGCAGTGGTGCCGTCGGCATCCATCGAGTTCAGCAAGACCTCGCCAGCTCCCAACTCTGCGGCACGCACCATCCACGCCAGCGCATCAATCTGGGTACCGCGCCGGCCGCCGTGGGTCGTGACTTCAAATCCGCTCGGCGTCTCCGCGCAGCGACGCGCGTCCACCGACACCACAACGCACTGGGAGCCGAAACGCTTAGCAGCCTGCGCGATGAGTTCAGGTCGGGACACCGCCGCGGTGTTCACACCGACCTTGTCAGCCCCCGCTCGAAGTAACCGGTCGAAATCTGCCACGGTACGCACACCACCGCCCACCGTCAGTGGGATGAACACTTCTGCTGCGGTGCGCTGGACGACATCCACCATGGTGCTCCGTTGCGAGGAACTAGCCGTAATGTCCAAGAAAATGAGTTCATCGGCGCCCGCTTCGCTATAGCGAGCCGCGAGTTCCACCGGATCGCCCGCATCCCGCAGATTGCGGAAGTTGACGCCCTTTACTACCCGACCGGCGTCCACGTCCAGGCATGGGATCACTCTGACGGCAAGAGACACGCGTTAAGGCTACGGGGCGTAGAGTGAAAGGCAATGACGAACCCAGACTTAGACCGCCTCGCTGCCGCCCGACATGTGGCATTGACGTCTTTTGCCGCGGACGGCACCAGGGTGAGCACTTGCATGTGGCTTGGCCGGGAAGGTGATGCATTGTATTTGCTGACCCATGCCGGTGCCGGCAAAGTGGAGCGCATCAACGGCAATCCCAGTGTCGAGATCGGACCCAGCGACGGCCGTGGTCGACTTCAAGGTGGGACCTCTACCGCGACCGCGGTAGTGGTGACTGATGCCGAAACTGTTCGTCGCGCTAGTGCGATCATTCGCCGTAGGTACGGCGTGCAGTACCCGCTACTGCGTGGCCTGATGATGCTGCGGGGCCGCAGCGCCGGGAAGCCAGTGGCAATCCGGATCACCAATCCGACTCCCGCGGCCTCCCGCCGGCAACGCCGCGCTGGCTAGCCCTCGCCGGTGTAGTCTTCCGGGCGCACGTAACTGTGCCGCGGCTCCGCGGCGACCAATGCCTCTGGCAACGTGAACTCCCCCGCATAGAGCGCCTTGCCCATGATCGCGCCCTCCAATCCATGCGGCAGGAGTTCGGCCAGCGAGTGAATGTCGCCCAAGCTGCCGATTCCGCCAGAGGCGATGACTGGTCGGTCCGTCGCGCGGCATACCGACTCGAGTAGTTCCAGATTCGGGCCCTCGAGCGTCCCGTCGCGAGAGACGTCGGTAACCACGTAGCGGGGGCAACCCTCCTTGTTGAGCCGGTCCAGCGTCTCGAACAGATCGCCACCTTCTTCGGTCCACCCGCGTGCCGCCAGCGTGGTGCCCCGCACGTCAAGGCCGACGGCGATGCGATCGCCATGCTCGCCGATAATCCGAGCGCACCACTCCGGCTGCTCCAAGGCGGCCGTGCCGATATTGACCCGACGGCACCCGGTGGCAAGAGCGGCAGCCAGCGACTCGTCGTCTCGAATGCCACCGCTGAGTTCCACATTGATATCCATGCGGCCCACCACGTTGGCGAGCAAATCCCGATTCGAACCGCGACCAAATGCCGCATCCAAATCCACCAGGTGGATCCATTCAGCACCCAATTCTTGCCACTGTTCAGCGGCTTCGATGGGGTCGCCGTAGTCGGTCTCAGTGCCCGCAGCACCCTGGACAAGTCGAATAGCACGGCCGTCAGCAACATCGACTGCCGGCAGCAGCGTAAGAATTTCGTTCACGACACCAGCCTAGTGGGCGCTCATTCGCTACTGCGGGGGACTCACAGTTTCAGTTGGTGCTGTCGGAACCGAAGTAGGCACCGGCACTGGCTGGGTGGGCGGTGACACCGGTTCACTAGTGCCGCCGCTGTCCCGCAGCAGGAAGAACCAAGCGAAGAAGAACAGCAGCGCGGCCAAAATGGCCACCAGCGCAATCACTACCCACGGATTGGATTGTTTCTTATCCTCAGGGATTTCACCCATCGGTGGTCCACCGAGCGCGTTCGGGTCAGCGCCCACAACCGGATACGCGCGTGCGTCGGTCCACTTGTTACCGTCCCAAAACCGCTGCCGCTCCGGGGCCTCCGGGTCTGGATACCAGCCTGGCATCGGATTCGCCATTGCCATTTACCTCCGGATCCATGTCCCCCAAGGCGACACTAGCGAACCAATAGACCCGTTGGGGGCCAGATTTCGCAATCTCGTTCAGGACTGGCGATATATGGGAACGGTGCTGGACGACAGCTCAGCCATCCGGGAGCGTAGCTAGCCAGTTCCGCAACAGCCGGGCACCAGCTGGCCCGGACTTCTCCGGGTGGAACTGCGTAGCCCATAGCGGACCGTCTTCGACCGCGGCCACAAACGTCTCGCCGTACTCGGCCTTGGTCACTAGCGGCGCAGCCGGGCCCGACTCCCCCACCCAGGATCGGGCTGCGTAGGAGTGCACGAAGTAGAAGCGTTCCTCCGCCACACCCGCAAACAGTTGACTGGTGGTCGGCGCAACGACCGTGTTCCAGCCCATGTGGGGCAGTACCGGTGCTGCCAGTCGATCGACATCGCCCGGCCACTGCCCGAGTCCCGCCGTGTCCACCCCGTGTTCCCGACCCCGGGCAAAGAGGACCTGCATCCCCACACACACGCCCAGGACTGGCCGCTGCTGCTCGATTCGCTGGCTGACGATGTCAGCGCCACCGGCGGCAGCCAGACCGGCCATACACGCGGCAAAGGCACCCACGCCTGGCACAACAAGACCATCACAGCTCAACGCGAGTTCCGGATCATTACTGATGATCGCGTCTGCTCCGGCCCTAATGAGTGAGTTCTCACACGACCGGACATTTCCGAAGCCATAGTCGAAGACCACGACGCGTGGATTACCCACCGCCGAGAGTTCCCTTGGTACTGGGCACACCCACGACTCGATCATCCAACGCCACTGCCGTCCGCAGTGAACGGGCCACAGACTTGAACTGTGCCTCCACAATGTGGTGCGCATTGCGCCCCGCGAGCACTCGAACGTGAAGCGTAATCTGGGCGGTCGCCACAATCGACTCCCAGATGTGGCGGGTCAACGTGGTGTCGTAGCTGCCGATCAACTCCACAAGGTCTGGTTCCTCATGCACCAGATACGGGCGCCCCGATAGGTCGACGGCAGATTGCACCAATGCCTCGTCCAAGGGCACTAACGAGTCTCCGTACCGGCGGACACCCTGCTTGTCACCCAGGGCTTCTCGTAGCGCCTGACCCACCGCGAGCGAGGTGTCCTCGACAGTGTGATGAGCGTCCACTTCCAGGTCACCGTCGGTGTTCACCACGAGGTCGAAGCCACCGTGCTTGCCCAGTTGCGACAGCATGTGATCGAAGAATGGCACCCCAGTGCTGACTTCGGCGCGACCAGTCCCATCGAGGTCGAGGGACACCGAAACGCTGGATTCCTTAGTGACTCGTTCCACTAGTGCGGCTCTACTCATAGTTTGGCTCCTGTCAGATCTACCGTCGCTGCGAAGGCTTCCCGGAAAGCCTGATTTTCCGTCGGCGTACCGATACTTACGCGTAAGCATCCCGGAATCGGAGTCTCTCGCACTAGTACGCCACGCTCCCGCAAACCGGCAAAAACTGCCGATGCATCCGGCAGCGGGCCAATCAGCAGAAAGTTGGCCTGCGACTCAGCCACCGGAATCTCATGTCCAGTGAGCCACTGCGCCAGCTCGGTGCGTTGCGACACTACCTCCGCGACCGGGGCCAATAGCGCATCGCTGAACTCCAGCGCGGCGACGGCCGCGGCCTGAGTAGTCGCTGAGAGGTGATAGGGCAGTCGCACGATTCGAAGCGCATCCACGATTGCGGGCTGCGCAACGGCGTATCCCAGCCGCAGCCCGGCTAGGCCGAAGGCCTTGCTCAGGGTCCGCACCACGACGAGGCGATCTAGCTCAGGCAGCAGATCCAACGCAGCCGGTGTGTCAGCAAACTCCGCGTAGGCTTCATCAATCACCAAGACGCCCGTGGGCGCTACCAACTCATGCAGTTGCCGGATGTCGTCATGAGTGAGCGGCGTTCCGGTGGGATTGTTGGGAGAGGCCGCTACCACGACTGCGGGCGGATCTGTAGCGATAACCGCCGCAGCCAGCTCCATATCGATGCTGAAATCTGCCGCCCGAGGTTCACTGCGGAACTCGGTCATGGTGTCGCGGGCGTACACCGGATACATCGAGTAGCTGGGCGAGAAGGTGAGCAAGCCGCGACCTGGTCCAGCGAATGCTCCCAACAACTGGTGCATGATTTCGTTGCTGCCATTAGCGGGCCAGATCTGTGCTGGGGTAATACCTCGGCCGACGTAGTCGGCCAGCGCGCTGCGCAACTCGAGTGCCTCCCGGTCGGGATAGCGATTCAAGTCTGCGGCGGCTATGGCAAGGCGATCGGCAATCGCCGCAACGGCTGCCGGCGGCGGTGGATAGGGGTTCTCATTGACGTTGAGTCGCACCGGCACTGGATCGGTGGGAGCGCCATAGGGTTCTTCGCCGACGAGATCGGCACGCAGGGGCAAGTCGGCCATCAGTCGCTACCACCTGAGTCTGGGAATCGAGCGGCGATCGCAGCGCCGTGGGCCGGGAGGTCCTCAGCCTCGGCAAGTATCTGCACCGCACCAGCGATCTGAGCCAATGCCTCCCGGTCGTAGTTGATTGTTTGTACCGAACGCAGAAAGGTGTGCACACCCAGACCCGACGAGTGCGCGGACATTCCCGATGTCGGCAGTACGTGGTTAGAACCAGCTGCGTAATCGCCTAGCGAAACCGGACTATAGGCCCCGATGAAGATCGCGCCGGCGTTGCTGATCTGGGCGGCGACATTAGCCGCGGCTCTTGTCTGAATCTCAAGATGCTCCGCGCCATAGCCGTTGGCGATGGCTACCGCCTGATCGATGTTGTTCACTAGCACCACCGCACTTTGTTCGCCGGAAAGTGCTGCGGCAATTCGTTCCGCATGTTTCGTAGCCCCGACCTGGGCCACCAAGGCTGCCCCCACCTCTCGGGCCAACTGCTCGGAATCGGTCACCAAGACGGCAGCCGCCAGCGGGTCGTGTTCGGCTTGACTCACCAAATCCGATGCCACCATGGCCGGGTCGGCAGAGTCGTCTGCCACTACCATCACTTCGGTCGGGCCCGCTTCGGAATCGATACCCACCTGGCCCCTGACCGCCCGTTTGGCGGCAGTGACCCACACATTGCCCGGACCAGTAATCAGATTGACTGGCCGGCAGGACTCCGGCTCCAGTGATGCGCCATAGGCCAGCATGGCTACTGCCTGAGCACCGCCAACCGAATACACCTCGGTGACACCCAACAACTGGCAAGTTGCCAGGATCACCGGATGCGGCCAGCCGCCGTGGTCTGGCTGCGGCGGGGAGACCACCGCAAGCGACGGCACGCCAGCGACTTGAGCTGGCACGACGTTCATGATCACGCTGGACGGATACACCGCGCGACCACCGGGAACATATAGCCCCACGCGCCGCACTGGGATCCAACGTTGTGCCACTGTGCCACCAGGGATGACATCAATGTGGTGTTCTTCGGGTCGTTGCTGCTCATGGACCCGTCGCACCCGCGCAATCGCGGTCTCTAATGCAGTTCGTACCGCCGGGTCCAACTGGTCGAGGGCGACTGCCAATACCTCCGCGGGGACCCGCAAACTGTCGGGGATGACTCCATCAAGTTGCTCAGTCCACTCGTTGACAGCGGCAGCACCGCGGCCAGCGACGTCGGCAACTATGTGCTGCACCTGCTCAAAAACATCATCTGGCGTTTGACCAGCACGCGGCACGACATGGGCCGCGTCCCAGTTGGCGCCTCGTAAGTCGATAACCCGGATCACTCCCCTAGTCTACGAATGAGCGAGGAATATACGAAGTGAGCCGCACATGATGGACCTAGAATCCGCCGCAGAGGCCGATCCAGCCGGTGAATCGGGGGCTGACTCTCCCCCTCCTACTGCCAAATCCAAGAAGACTTCCGGTCAGAACAAGAAATCTGTCAAGTCAGGTAAAAGTGGGAGCAAGAAGAAGGTCGGCAAAGGTGCCACTCCGGCCACGCAACTGTTGGAAGAGCGCGGGTATAGCTACGCTCTTCACGTTTTTCAGCACGATCCGGCCAATAGCAACTACGGTAAAGAAGCGGTGGACCGGCTCAACGCGGACCCCCGCCGCGTCTTCAAGACGCTCATCGTTGATGTGGGGAATCACCTCACCGCGGCACTGATCCCGGTGTCGGCTTCCCTGGACCTGCGGGCATTGGCCGCTGCTTTGGGGGTGAAACGCGCTGAGATGGCTGAGCCGGCCACCGTCGAGCGCGCCACCGGCTACCGGCTGGGTGCTATTAGCCCGTTAGGAATGAAGCAACAGATCCCGGTCGTCATCGACGACTCCAGCGCAGATGCCGATTTCATGCTGATTTCCGGCGGTCGTCGAGGTCTGGAGTTGGAACTTCGGGTGCGAGCGGTTGTCGATTTGGTCGACGCTAGGCTTGCTCCGATCGCGAGATAACCGGGACCGGCGGCGGCGGCGAGAGCCATCGGTAAGAATAGAGTCATGCGGGAATCAAAAAAGCCGTTCATCATCGGGACAATCGTCTGCGTCGCCCTCTTCGGTATCGGCGCGACACTGCTGGCCATGACTGGCGGTGGTACGGCACCGCCGGTGACTCCATCAGCCATGCCGACCCCCTCGGCGACTGCTGGCACTCCCACGACTGCCCCCGACAAAGATGCGGTGAACGCCAGCGAAGGCAACACCGTCGTGGAACTGCGTTTCGCAGGAGACTGTGAGGGCTGTCTGGTCACGGCGGTACAGACCGCCGACGCCGCCGGCGAACAGCAGCAAACCGCCACCATTACTGATTCGGTCGCACAAGTCGAGTTGCCGACGCCGCAGACCTACGGCCTGTATTTCGAGGTCCGCGGAACTACCGGTGGCGTCGATAATGGCAGTCGGCAGTTGATCCTGCTGCAACCGGACGGCACCAAGCCAGGTGCAGAAGTAACCGCTACTGACATCGACAAAGTCGATCAAGCCGGAGCGTGCTGGGCCGGCACAACTTTGGATACGGCAGTTCTGCGAACCAGAGTGACCGCTGAGAACGGTGAAGTCAGCGCCGCTTGGGCAGATCCAGCACTGCCATCAGTGGGCAAGTCCGTCAAGGCCAACAAGGCCGCTACCGCGACCCCCGATTGCGGTTAGCCCAGCACGCCCGAGCCCAATAGCGCCTTTAAATCACCATAGAGGGCAGGACCGGGCGATACCCGGAGCCGATCGTCGAGCCGCAACACTGTGGTGCGACCGTCATTTTGCAGATGGAGTTGCACCTCCACCGTGCCCGGGTGACTGGCCAAGACCTCTTTCAGCCGATCCACCACCGGCGGGACGCATTTGGCTACCGGCAACGTCAGCCGTACTGGCCCATGCTCTTGTTCTGCTAAGTCGGGAAACGAGACTTCCCGAGCGACAACCTTGAGCGCATCTTCATCGCGGCGTTCCAAGCGAGCGGAGAAGAGCACGATCCGGTCCTCGGTGATCTGGCCGGCAACCGGGCCGTAGGTACGCGGATAGACCGCGACCTCAATCGAGCCATCGAGATCTTCCAGTTGCACGAGCGCCCAAGGCTCACCTTTTTGCCGGGTAACCTTGCGCTGCACCGAGGCGATCAGACCACCGATTGTCACCATCTGCCCGGACGGGCGTTCATCCTGCGTCAGCGAGGCGATGGGACAGTCCACCATCTTGCGCAGCAGATGCTCAACACCGTTCAGCGGATGATCACTGACGTAAAGTCCCAGCATTTGTCGTTCACCGGTGAGCAGCGTGGCCTTGTCCCATTCCGCCATGGGGATCTCCGGCAAGACCTGCAGGGCCGCTGCGGCCGAGTCATCCGAGCCGCCGGCGAATAAATCAAACTGACCGGCGGCAGCCGCCCGCTTGGAGTCAACCATCGCGTCCACGATCTGCTCATGCACCAGCGTCAGACCCTTGCGGGCATGCCCTAGCGAGTCGAAAGCACCAGCTTTGATCAGCGATTCAATGGTGCGCTTATTGCAGACCCCGATGTCGACGCTGTCCAAGAAGTCAATGAAGTCTGCGAACCGACCGTGGCTGCGGCGGGTCGCAATGATTGAGGCCACCACGTTCTCGCCGACGTTACGGACCGCCGACAACCCAAACCTAATGTCGGTGCCACGTGGTGTGAACTCGGAGTCAGACTCGTTGATGTCCGGGGGCAAGACCTTGATGCCCATGCGACGACACTCGCTCAAGTAGATCGCCGATTTGTCCTTGTCATCTTTGACCGAGGTCAGCAGCGCGGCCATGTACTCGGCCGGGTAGTTGGCTTTCAGATAGCCAGTCCAGTAAGCCACCAAACCGTAGCCGGCGGTATGCGCTTTGTTGAAGGCGTAGTCAGAGAACGGGACCAAAATCTCCCACAGGGTGGAGATGGCATCGTTGGAGTAGCCGTTGTCGCGCATGCCATCCGCGAACGGGACGTACTCCTTGTCCAGAATCTCTTTCTTCTTCTTGCCCATGGCGCGGCGCAGCAGGTCTGCTTTCCCGAGCGAGTAACCAGCAAGTTGTTGGGCGATCGCCATGACTTGTTCCTGGTAGACGATCAGACCGTAGGTATCACCCAGGATGTCCGCCAGCGGCTCCGCCAACTCCGGATGAATGGGGGTCACTGGCTTACGACCGTTTTTGCGGTCGGCGTAGTCATTGTGAGCATTCGCTCCCATCGGACCGGGTCGATACAACGCCAGCACCGCGGAGATGTCCTCGAAGTTGTCCGGCGCCATAGAGCGCAGCAGCGCGCGCATCGGACCGCCATCCAGCTGGAAGACACCGAGGGTTTCGCCACGGGTAAGGAGGTCATAGGTGGGCCGGTCGTCAAGTGGCAGCTCTTCCAGCACGATGTGATTACCGGTGTTCGCCTCGATCGCCCGCAGACAGTCGTCCATGACGGTGAGGTTGCGCAGCCCCAAGAAGTCCATCTTCAGCAAGCCGAGGGTTTCGCAGGCCCCCATGTCGAACTGGGTGATGATGGCGCCGTCGGCATCACGTCGCCACACCGGGATGACATCGGTCAGTGGTTCGCTGGACAGAATGACACCCGCAGCGTGCACGCCCACCTGCCGCTTCAGCCCCTCAAGGCCACGGGCGGTGTCAACGACCTCACGCACGACGCCGTCAGACTCATAAAGATCGCGGAATTCCCCCGCTTCACCGTAGCGAGCGTGTTGGGGATCGAAAATGCCCGAGAGCGGGACGTCTTTGCCCATCACCGACGGCGGCATCGCTTTGGTGATCTGATCGCTCAGCGCAAATGGCTGGCCCAACACCCGCGCGGAGTCCTTGATAGCGGCCTTGGCCTTGATGGTGCCGTAAGTGACGATCTGAGCCACATGGTCGTCACCATATTTTTCGGTGGCGTAGCGGATCATCTCACCACGGCGACGCTCATCGAAGTCGATATCGATATCTGGCATCGATACCCGCTCTGGGTTGAGGAAGCGCTCAAACAATAGGCCATGCTCCAGCGGATCCAACTCGGTAATGCCTAGTGCCCAAGCGATCAGGGCGCCGGCTGCCGAGCCGCGCCCGGGACCCACTCGGATGGCATTGTCCTTGGCGTACTGAATCAAGTCCGCCACCACCAGGAAGTACCCGGGGTAGCCCATCTGGGAGATGACGCCCAGCTCGTACTCCATCTGCTGCCGATGTTCGTCCGGCACCGGATCGGGTGCGAAACGTGCCGCTAGTCCTCGCTGCACTTCTTTAGCCAGCCAGGAGTCCTCGGTTTCTCCCGCGGGGATCGGGAACTTCGGCATGAGATCGGCACCGTCGTTGAAGGACACGTCACAGCGCTCGGCTATCAGCAGCGTGTTGTCACAGGCTTCCGGGAAGTCCCGCCACTGCTGCCGCATTTCTGCGGCCGACTTGATGTAGAAGTCGTGGCTATCGAACCGGAACCGGTTGGTGTCGCTGATCAAACTCTTAGTGCCGACGCACAGGAACGCATCGTGAATCTGCCAGTCGTCTGGGTGCACGTAGTGGGTGTCGTTGGTCACCAGCAGCGGCAGGTCCAGAGTTTTGGCGATGCGCAGCAAATCGTCGCGGAACTTCCGCTCAATGTCGATGCCGTGATCCATCAACTCACAGAAGTAGTTTTCTGGGCCCAAGATGTCGCGCATATCGGCCGCAACTTCCAGCGCCTTGTCGTAGTTGCCCGACTGCAACCAGCGGTTGACCTCACCCGATGGACAACCGGTGGTACCGATCAGGCCCTTGCCGTACTGGTCCAGCAAGTCCCGATCAAACCGTGGCGCGCGGTAGAAACCTTCGATACTGGCGCGGCTAGACAGCCGAAAGAGGTTATGCAGCCCGACGTTGTTCTCCGCCCACACCGTCATGTGGGTGTAGGCGAATTTGCCACGACCCTCGCTAATCTCGCCGACACCGTCGTCGTAGCCACCACCGAAATCCATGGGGCTTCGTTCGCCGCGACCGTGCGGTGCGTAGTAGCCCTCAAGTCCGATGATCGGCTTGACGCCGGCCGCGCGGGCTTTGGTGTAGAACTCGTAGGCACCGTAGAGATTGCCGTGATCGGTCATGGCGATGGCTTGCTGACCGACCTCATTCACCCGGGTGAATAGATCATCCAGTCTGGCCGCGCCGTCGAGCATGGAGTACTCGGTGTGAACGTGCAGATGGACGAAGTCGTCGTCCTGCTGCACCCGATTCGTCACGGTGATACTCCTGGGTCAGTCTTGCCGGACCCGGCTGGTCCGAGGCCGGCCATCGGCACGGGCGGTGGCCAGCGGTGACGCGCTTGCCCGGTCACGGATGACAGGCGAGGGAAGAACGCGACGGGTAACTCTAACCCGAGGGCCCTACAACTCGATCGGTGCGGCACGCCGGAGTTGGCTGCGGATCCGATCCACTGGTCGCTGCCGCAGCGAACTCGGCCGGCAACGCTTGTCCGGCGACCGCTGCCCTGCAGTCAGTCCGCCAACCGTTGCAGCGCTTCTGCTAGGTCCGGCGGATAGCTGGATTCCAAGACCACCGGCTCCCCGGTAGTCGGCTGCTGAACTTCCAAGCGAATGGCGTGGAGCCACTGCCGGTGCAACCCGAGCCGCTCCGCCAAGGCCGGGTCGGCGCCGTAGGTCAGATCGCCGGCACACGGATGCCGCATCGCGGACATATGCACCCTGATCTGGTGAGTCCGCCCGGTCTCCAGCCGCACTTCCAACAATGTTGCGTACCGGAACGCCTCCAGCGTCCGGTAGTGGGTAATGCTCGGCTTGCCGTTCGACACCACCGCAAACCGGTAGTCATGGGAGGGGTGACGACCGATGGGCGCCGAGATAGTGCCTTCGGTGGGGTCGGGGTGCCCTTGGATCAAGGCGTGGTAGGTCTTGGTGACCGTACGTTCCTTGAACTGCCGCTTGAGGTCTGAGTACCCAACCGCACTTTTGGCTACCACCATGACGCCACTCGTGCCGACGTCCAATCGGTGAACTATGCCCTGCCGTTCCGCCGCGCCCACATCAGCAACGGCGACCCCAGCGGCTCGCAAGCCACCGATGACCGTGGGACCTTCCCAACCTGGACTGGGATGAGCCGCAACTCCCACTGGCTTATCTACCGCAATCATGTCTTGGTCCTCGTACAGCGTCACCAGACCCGGGACCGGTTCCGGAGGTGTGGCCGCTGGTGGGTCGGGCAGTTCCACCTGCAACCATTCACCGGCCGAAAGCCGATGGGACTTCGCCGCCTGCTGACCATCGACTTCGACGAGCCCTGCCGAGACCAAATCAGCGGCACGGGTACGAGAAACCCCCAGCAATCGGGCGAGGGCAACGTCGATGCGTTCACCAACCAGACCGTCCGGCGTTGGTAGTGAACGCCGGTCAGTCATCGCTGTTGCCGGTCACCGGCGATACTTCAGCGGACGGTTCTTCCGCATCCTCATCGGCTTGCTGCTCCGTCGCCGGGATGCCGAGCAGGGACAGCACAACAATGAGCAAGGCGCTGCCCACCACAGCCATATCCGCCACGTTGAAGACCGGCCAGTTCGGCACCTGGATGAAGTCGCGTACCTCACCGACACCGAAGCCAGGCGGTTGCGTGACTCGATCGACGAGGTTTCCCACTGCACCCCCGAGCAGTAGCCCTAGCGCTACTAGCCACCAGCCGGACACCACTCGACGCGCGAACCAGATAGCCACGACACTGACGATGACGGCGGCGATAGTGAACAGCCCAGTGAAGTCGCTGCCCAGGCTGAAGGCGGCGCCGGGGTTGCGGGTGAAGGTGAACTGCAGCCATTCGCCCAAGACCTGCATGGGTGGTTGGTTTTGGAGTTGGTTCTCCGCCCACACCTTGGTCGCGACGTCGATTACAACGACCACGGCAGCGAGGCCGAGGACTGCCAGGAGGCTACGCCGCGATTGACTGGTCACAAGGTTCAGCCTACGTCAGCGGCGTTCCTGCCTCTGTTTGCACGACAGGCATAGCGTGGCTCGCGGGAAAGCCTGCAACCGGACTTTGCCGATGGGGTTCTCGCAGGACTCGCAGCGACCGTACTCACCAGAGTCCACCATGGTCAGCGCGTGCTGCACCTGTTCCCGCATGTCGGTAACGCTGGCCATCAACGACATCTCGTGTTCCCGTTCATACGTCTTGCTGCCGGTGTCCGCCTGGTCGTCCCCCGCCGCGTCAGCTACTTCCGACATCAGCTCGTCCAACTCTCGGCGCATCGCGGCCAACTCTAGGCTGAGATTGTCTAATTCCTCGCTCAGTTGTTCGCGAATCTCGGTGAGTTCCGCTTCGGTCCATGGGTCTTCGTCCTCTCGAACTGCCAGTTGCACCGACGCCGATGCCGTCCCAGCCACCTTTACCGCAGCCTTCGGGCGAGTAACGTCTGCTGATACTCGTGGCGTGGAAGCTACCGAGGTCTGCGCTGGTGTCGTGACGCTCGAGGTTTTCTTGGCGGGGGCCTTCTTCGCGGGGGCCTTCTTCGCGGGGGCCTTCTTCGCGGGGGCCTTCTTCGCGGGGGCC
>JAHZLH010000018.1 GCA_022599915.1 Actinomycetes bacterium | reverse complement strand
GGGGTCGGTCAGCCCGAAATCTGTGGATGGGTGATCCCGTCAATGAGGAAACGAGCGCGGGGGGGTTGGTAGTCAATAGCCTGCCGACCCCCACTCAGGGCCTTCTAATTTCACGCTACGATCGCTGCAACCGCCTCATCTGGTCCTTCCCCAAAGGACACGTCGAGTTCGGGGAGAGCAACCAAATGGCCGCTCTGCGTGAAGTTCGGGAGGAGACCGGTATCGACGCACAGATTGTGGACCATTTGGGCGTCATAGATTTCTCCTTTACCGCTGACGGCCGGAGAATTCACAAGACGGTCCACCATTTTCTGATGGTTAGCAGCGGCGGCTCACTGAGCGATGAGGATCCCGAGGTTGAGTCCGTAGCCTGGATCGCCTTTGACAACCTAGCCAAGCGGCTTGCGTACTCCGATGAGCGAAAACTGTTCCACAAAGCTCGCGAAATACTCACTGGTGGTGGCGCACCATGAAGTACGCCGGATACCTGCTGGCCACACTCTTGGCGACCACGCTGTTGGCCGTAACCCCGTCGACTAGCGCGGATGAAACGGTTCAACCACAACTCTTGATCGAATCGATCACACCAGCTGCACCACAGCCGGATGCAGATCTTCGCGTCTCCGGGCGCCTCGCGAATACCAGTGACTCGCCCATCGTCACTCCCGCCGTGCAACTGCGTCACTCGCCACCGCCATTGGCCAGTCGTCAGGAGGTACGCGAGGTACTTGCTGGCTCAACGGTGCGAGCCGGAGTACCGGTCGCGGGAACGCGACAGGAGTTCGGCGACTGGTTGCAGCCAGGCCAGCAGATCAGTTTTCAGATCCGAGTGCCAGTTACCGAACTAGCCCTCCCCGAGTCCGGTGGCGTTTTCGCAGTCTTTGTTGAAGCGCTATCCGGTGAGCTAAGCGTTGCATCGACGGGAACGGTCTTTCCGTGGTTTCCGCCGACGGCAGAGTTTGAACCCTCGCAATTGGCTTTGCTGTGGCCGATTACCCAACGACCTGCTGTTGCTGCTCAGCGACTAGTGGTCGAATCGCAAGTGATCGCGGACTACTTACCCGAAGGACGGCTATCGAACCTTATTGCGTTGGGAACTGGGCAACGAGTCTCGTGGCTAATCGACAGCGCCACCCTGCAATCCGCTGAGGAACTAGCAAGTGGCTACTCGATCCAAGTCCGCGGGGAACGTACTCCGGGCGAGTCGACCTCCGCTGCGGCAGCAACAGCAAGGAATCTCCGGGCAATCTTGGATCGCAACACTTGGTCACTGATGCCGCAGTTCGCTGTCGCGGACGTGGATGCCATCTCCGACAGTGGGCTTAACGCTATTCTCGCCCGATCCATCTCACTGCCCCGGGTGATCCGAGCCGATCTGAGCTCTGGGTCGCGCGCCAGTGACGTCTTTATTTCCGGTAACTCACGGGTGCGTCCTGCGGCGATGAGCGCAGTCGCAGACGCTGGGACGAGGACAGCGGTGATGCCCGATGACCTCTTCCCACCACTACCGGCACTGCCATTTACCCCCACCGGGAAAACGACGATTTCCGCTGGCGGCACGCAACTCGACGTCGCCCTCACCGACACATATCTGGGGCAGTACCTGGCTGGGCGACTGCAATCTTCGGCGGAACAAAGCGCTGCGCTCCAAGGCTTCTTGGCGGAGACGGCCCTCATCACACTGGAACGCCCCGCAGAACCCAGAATCGTCGCTACGATGCCACCGCTGACCTGGGACCCGCCCATCGCCTGGTCGGAAAAACTACTCAAGCAGCTATCTCGCGCCGATTGGATACGGCTGACCGGGCTCAAGACGTTACTGTCCGCCACGGACTCGGTGGCTCGACAAGAGTTATGGACCGCCGAGCAGCCCACAAAGAGGCAACTGCCTGCGACCTATCTAGATCGAGTCGGCAAGCTTCAGCGACAACTGAACGGCTTGCTGGGAATCGTGGATGATTCCGCGGGATTCAACGAGGATTTTCAACTGGCGTTGCAGCGAGCAACGTCTGGCCTTTGGCGAGGCAAAACCGAGAAGCGCGACACGTTTCTGGACACCGTCGATTCGCAGTTAAGCGCGGAGCGGGCGAAAGTCTCGGTCATCACATCGGGGACGGTCACCCTAGCTGGTGACTCTGGAGTGCTGCCGCTGACGATCGCCAACGATCTTGATCGCAGTGTCACTCTCGCCGTTGAGTTGCGCTCCAGTTCGGGGCTGGCGCTGGACTACGCCGCCCCGGACCTCATCGCCATTGAGCCGCGCACCAAGGCCGGCCTAGAGATCCCCATTCGCGTTCTCAGCAGCCAGCCAGTCCAGGTGACCGTCGTGCTCAAAGATTCCCGCGGGCGCCTCTATAGCGAAGATGCCTCACTGGAAGTCCGCTCCACTGCAGCTAGCCGGATTGCCGGGCTCATCGTGGGAGTAGGAGCTATTGCACTAGTACTGCTCGCGGGCCTCAATCTTTTGCGACGCCGGGCCAGGAAAGGCAGTCAGCCCAATGACCGAGCGTGAACCTGACGGCGGGAGCGGCCCGCCCGACCCATTGGCGGGAACGGAGGCAGAACTCGCCAGCGCAGAGGTCAACGAAGCGGAACAATCTGGTCTCTTGCGCAACAGCGCGACCATGGCGGCTGCCTCCGTTGTCTCGCGGATCACGGGCGTCTTTCGCAACACTGCGCTCGCAGCAGCTATCGGTCTAACGATTTCTGCCGATGCCTTCGCGCTCGGAAACTCGCTGCCCGACATCGTCTACGTCTTGATTCTCGGTGGCGCGTTGAACGCCATTTTTGTGCCACAACTGGTCCGCCGGATGCACGACGACGCAGACGGCGGTCGGCGCTACACCGATGCCCTACTGTCTGCCACCGGCGTCTTGTTAATACTGGTGACAATCCTCGCGGTTGCTGCCGCTCCCTGGATTGTCAACCTGTACGTCACACCGGCCTACTCGCAGGAGCAGGTGGATCTTGCGGTTGCCTTCGCTCGGTACTGCTTGCCGCAAATCTTCTTCTTTGGCATTTACGCCATGGTTGGCCAGGTACTCAACGCCCACAACCGATTCGCTATGCCGATGGTTGCGCCGATCTTCAACAATCTGGTGGCAATCGCTACTTATCTGTCGTTCATCGTGATTTTCGGTTCTGCTGCAGCTGACGAGGGCTTACTGGATCCGCAGCAGACCGCCTGGTTGGGCATCGGAACGACTCTCGGCATTGTGGCCCAGTCTTTGGTCCTGATACCGGCGCTACTACGAACGGGCTACCGCTGGCGGTTCTCGACAAAGTGGCGGGGAATGGGACTGGGTAAGGCGGGAAAACTCGCTGGCTGGACCATCGGACTCGTGGGCGTCACCCAGTTGGGCTTTATCGTCATCACGCGGCTAGCCACCCTGGCGAACGTCAATGCAGCCGAGGCAGGAGAACCGGCAGCCGGTCTTGCTACCTACACGAACGCCTACGCAGTCTTCATGATCCCCCACGGCATCGTGACGGTCTCGATCGTGACCGCTCAATTACCGGGACTGTCGCGACTAGTTCACGCCGGCAAGCGAGAGCGAGCCGGGCGCGAAATCGGCCACACCATGCGACTGGTGATGACCGTGGTCGCGCCATTGGCTATCGCCTTATTCCTCGCGGCCGAGCCACTCGCTGCTTTGCTTTTCAACTACGGCGCTGCCAATGCAGCGCAAGCCCAACAACTGGGCATCGTTATCTCCATCTTCATGCTGGGTTTGCCGGCCTTCACGCTCTACTACGTGCTGCAGCGAGGCTGGTACGCCAGGGAGGACACCCGAACCCCGTTCTTCTTCTCCATTCTGATGAACGGGGTTCTCGTCGGCCTAGCACTGGCCATGTTCCCCGCGGCGGCTCCCGGCGGCCCGGAAGTCAACGTGCTGGCCGCTGCCTACGCTCTGGCAAGTATCGTCACGTTACTGGTGGCCTGGCCCGTCCTGAGTCGCTCCTACGGTGGCATCGACTCTCGTCACACCATTGCGGTATTCCTTCGGCTTGCGTTGGCCGCGGCTGTCGCAATGGTTGCCTCGGTGCTGACCGTGGCGGTGACCGGAACCCAATTTCTGCTGGGTGACTCGAAACTGGACGCGCTGGTGGATCTTGGGCTCACCTCGATTGTGGTTCTCGTCGTCTTCGTCGCTGCGACCTGGCTGCTGCGGGTTCCTGAAATGAGAGAGGTGCTCGGCTGGGCCGGTGGCGCGATCTCGCGTATCCCAGGAAATAAGCGGGCATAATGAGGCACAGCCCGATCACAACGGCGACCACCCGCACGACAGATAGAGCGAATCGTGACGATGCCCACAGTCTGGGGCAGTCCACTATTTAAGGACCTGCCAGTTGGTGCCGATTACTCACGTATGGGTGCAACGGGCTTTCACGACGATGCCGGCGCCATTGTGCTGGGATGGCTGACGAAGCTAATCCTGGTCTTGGTCGTCGGCGGCGTTGTGCTGTTCGATGTCATGGCTATCGCGTATGGCCAGGTGTCGGCCGCTGACGACGCTCGGCAAGTCGCCCGCATCGCCACCGATGCCATTGTGTTGAAGAATGCATCGCCCGACGAGGCGGCAAAACTTGCCTACACGCGCGCGCAGACGCGAGGCATTGACGTCACACCGGAGGCCATCACCGTTGAGCGAGATGGCTCGGTCACGGTGGTGATTGATCGGGATATCCAAACTCTGGTCGCCTACCGGATTGGCCCCATCGAGCATCTCTCCCGGGTGACAGAGACCTATACCAGCCCCGCCACCAGCTAGTGACTGGCTACCGCGGTTCGTTGACCGCAGCAGCCTTCCAATACCCCAACGACTGATCGGCGCGCCAGGATTAGGGCTCGGAGGGAGATCTTGGCTTATCATGAACAGGTGTCGACCCCCCCAGATTCATCTATTTCACAGCGTCAGGTGGGTCGATATATTCTGCTGGACCTCGTAGCGGAAAGCACCGGAACGGCGCTTTGGCTCGCGCGAGATCCGGCTCTCGATCGCACGGTGGCAGTTCGAATCCTGCCGCAAGCGGACCCTCGCGCCAGCCGTCTCCGCGAGGCGGCTGCTGGTGCCGCCAAGGTACTCGATCGCAGGACGGTGCGCGTCCTAGATGTGGTGGAAACCGATGAGGAACTGGCTGTGGTCACCGAATGGGTCACCGGAACCTGTTGGCTTGATCTTTTGGACGATGGCTGGTCACCACAAGAGGTGACCATCGTGGCTCTCGAGGTAGCACGGGCGCTGGAGAGTGCTCATCAGTCGGGTGTGACTCACGGGCGACTCCGGCCCCAATCGGTCATGATCACCGATACTCGGGAAGTCCGACTGCGCGGCCTCGGAGTGGACGCGGTTCTTCGCGGTGAGGATCCGTTCGACGACCCGTTTGCGGCCGATCTGCACGGAGTCGGGGCCCTGCTATACGTGGGTCTAACTCGAAAGTGGCCTGGGCCGGGCACACTGTCAGCACTTCCACCGGCCCCGCTGGCCGGTGGAAACACAGCTGCCGCTTCGGCAGTCGAGCCCAATGTGCCCACCGCCCTCGATCGGGTGATCAACCGTTCACTAACGACACTGGGAAATACCCGCGATCAGTCCTACCAGGACATGGCCGAGTGCGTCTACGCATTGGAAAATGCCGCAGGGGTCCTCGGCGCCACCTCAGCCGGAGAT
The DNA here is from genome assembly GCA_022599915.1 of Actinomycetes bacterium. Classification (NCBI taxonomy): domain Bacteria; kingdom Bacillati; phylum Actinomycetota; class Actinomycetes; species Actinomycetes bacterium. The sequence continues at coordinate 38,141 of JAHZLH010000018.1, read as the reverse complement.
CGGCATCATGACGATACTGACCGGGCCACCAACCGGCTGCTGGGGCGTGTGGGCACCTTGCTGATTGCATTGCTGGCTATTAGCGGCCTAGTGCTGCTGCTCTGGCAACTCACTGTGGGAAATCGCGTGACCGAGGCAGAGGACGCACCGGCACAAGTACCAGCGGACGGTGCCACACCCAATGAACCGTCACCGGTCAAGGAACGTCCTTTCCCAGTAGTGGCGGTCCAAGATCATGATCCCGCCGGCGATGGCAGCGAAAATCCCGAGTTGGTCAATCTGGCTGTCGACGGGCGAAAAGTCACTGCCTGGACGACGGAGACCTACAGTTTCTCCGAACCCAAACCCGAGGAAGGGATCGGGCTAATCCTCGATCTGGGGGCAGTTCGACCGGTACGCGCAATCGATCTTCGCATGACCGACAGTGGGGCTGATTTTGCAGTGGCAACCACGACGAAGAACCCCAACAAGCCCGCCAACTTCAACGAGATTCTCAGCATCACCGGCGCTGGCGAAAAGATTCGGGTTCGCACCCCGGAAGCGATTGCTACTCGTTTCGTCCTCATCAAACTCACTCGGTTGCCGTTCGATGGCACGAACTATGTCGGTGGCATCAGCGAAGTTCGAATCTTGGGCTGACCTCGGGGGGTTGCCCGTGGTGGGCTGTCAAACCGCGTAGGCTCGTGCTGCCATGCAGTCCACCGATAGTTCCAGCGACGAGCAACTCCTCGCTGCCCACGTCGATGGCGATCCGCATGCCTTTGCAGAACTGTTTCGGCGACATTCCGATCGACTCTGGGCAGTAGCATTGCGCACCTGCCGCGACCCAGATGATGCCGCCGACTCGCTGCAAGATGCCATGATCTCGGCTTTTCGGCGCGCCAGTTCATTTCGAGGGGACGCCCGAGTGACCACTTGGCTGCACCGGATCGTCGTGAACGCCTGCCTGGACCGGATGAGATCGCGTAAGAATCGACCCACGATTGCGCTACCTGATACCGAAGCGGATGTCGGCACTCACGATGGTCGGGATCAGATTTCCGAACATGTCACTCGATTGACGGTGATGACCGCGCTTGCGGAAATACCCGACGAACAACGGATCGCCTTGACGCTGGTCGATCTTGAAGGATGGCCGGTCGATGAAGCCGCAGAAATCCTGCAAATCCCACCAGGTACCGTCAAGAGTCGATGCTTTCGTGGCCGACAGCGGATGGCGGAGTTGCTCAGGAACCATAACGAAGCGGGCGACGTCCCAACCAAGAGCAGCCGGATAACCGACGGGGTGAACGATGACAAAGAATGACCCCCACGACAATAGTGAACCCGAACAGGATGAAATCCGCCGGCAACTGTCCGCTCAGCCTGCTCCGGAAATCCCAGCCTCGGTCAGTGAGCGCATCACCGCCGCGCTCGCGGAAGAACAGCAACGCCGCACAGTCGAGGAACCCCGCCGTAATCGCTGGTGGATCCCGCTGGGAGCAGCTGCCGCGATAGCGCTTCTAGTGGGAATCGTTGTCATCCCGGGGGGCACTGATCCCGAACCGCAGCCGATCGCCGCAGGATGTCAAACCCCTGTTGTCGAAGGCGGCGACCTCGGTCCAGTCACCCAGCAAAGTGGCCGAGACTACACCCAAGCCGAACTAGCCGATCAAGCCAAGGACCTCGTTGCAGGCAGTTCGCCCTGTCCGGCACCCACTGGGAACGCCATTCCGTCCGATCGGACTACGGCCCCCGCGCCCAGCCCGGTTGCCGCCGACATCTCCAACTGCCTGCTGGAAGTAATCCCCGATCAAACTGTGGTTGCCATCGATATCGCAGACTTCGAAGGGGAAGAGTTGCTGGTAGCAGTCGTTGCCACTGAAACATCTGAGGCACTTGTCGTAGATTGTGCCCCTTCGCCCACGGTTGTCCACCGCACCGAGCTGGAGTGACTAGGGAATGATCCGGCTACCGCCGGACGTTATAGCCCGGTGTCCAGTTAGGATTCAGCTGAAGGAACAGGGGTATCGGTGAGCGAAGTCCACGATCTGATCATTGTTGGTTCCGGCCCGGCCGGTTACACCGCAGCGCTGTACGCTGCCAGAGCACAATTGCAGCCGATTGTCTTCGAGGGGGCAGTCACCGCTGGCGGAGCGTTGATGAACACCACTGATGTGGAGAACTTCCCTGGATTTCCCGAAGGAATCATGGGCCCAGAGCTCATGCAGCACATGAAAGCCCAAGCCGAGCGGTTCGGCGCAAAACTCATCACTGACGACGCCACCAAAGTGGATTTGACGAGTGACATCAAAACCCTGACGGACGGTAACGGCGAGGAACACCGCGCCAAGGCCGTCATCCTGGCGACCGGCTCCGGGTACCGCGAGCTGGGAATTCCCGGCGAAAAGGAACTGAGCGGGCACGGGGTTTCGTGGTGCGCTACGTGTGATGGTTTCTTTTTCCGGGATCAAAACATTGCCGTCGTGGGTGGCGGAGACTCTGCGGTCGAAGAAGCGACCTTCCTCACCCGGTTCGCGAAGAAGGTCTTCCTGATTCATCGGAGGGATGAACTGCGTGCCAGCAAGATCATGGCTGATCGCGCACTGAATGACCCCAAGATCGAGATGATCTGGGACACCATGGTGGAGAAGGCAAACGGTGATGGAAAACTGACCGGCCTCACGCTGCGGAATCGCAAGACCGGCGACACCAGTGAACTGCCCGTCACCGGCATGTTCGTGGCGATTGGTCATGACCCCCGATCGGAACTCCTGCAGGGCCAGGTCACCTTGGATGATGAGGGATACGTGATCGTAGACGCCCCTGGAACCCGTACGTCACTTCCGGGCGTATTCGCCTGTGGTGATCTGGTGGACCACACCTACCGTCAGGCGATCACGGCAGCAGGAACCGGCTGTGCCGCCGCGCTGGATGCCGAGCGCTATCTGGCTGATCTTGCCGCTGGTCAGTAGTACAACACAGCCATAGTGATGCGGCGGTAACCATCCCGGTCGCCTAGGCTGAGAGAAGAAGAAGGAAGGTCCTCGTGGGTCAAAACACAACCGTAGTCACCGAAGCGTCGTTCACCGCCGATGTACTGCAATCAGATAAACCAGTCCTTGTCGATTTCTGGGCGGAGTGGTGTGGACCCTGCCGAATGGTGGCTCCGGTTTTGGAAGAGATCGCTGGCGAACATGCTGACAAGATCACGGTCGCGAAGTTGAACGTTGACGAGAATCCGCAAATCGCGGCTAGTTATGGAGTGGTCTCCATCCCAACGCTCAACGTTTACCAAGGCGGTCAGGTCGTCAAGCAAATTGTTGGGGCGAAGCCCAAACAGGCACTGCTGAAGGATCTGGCTGAATTTCTGTGACCAGCCATCCGGTTGCACCATGTCTTTGATACGAATCGGTGACCGAGGACCGGCCGTTGCCGAAGTACGGGCGAGGCTGGCCCGCCTCGGCCTGCTGCCAGGTTCGCGCTTCGCTGAGGAGTCCCTACAGCGCGACCGACTGCGGCAAGGGCCGCTGGAACAAGAAGATAATCCGGCAGCCTGGAGCACTACCCAACTCATTAGTGCCGACTTCGACGAGGAAGTGGAAGCCGCAGTGCGCACATTCCAGCGCGAACGGGGGATCACTGCTGACGGAATCGTCGGCCCGGAGACCTTTCGGCGATTGGAAGAAGCTCGCTGGAAACTCGGGGATCGGACACTCGCCTACGCCGCAGGTCATCCCACCTCGGGGGAGGACGTGCTGGAACTGCAAAGCCGGCTCAACGCCATGGGTTTCTCCTGCGGGAAGGAAGACGGCAGTTTCGGCCCCGCAACTGACCAAGCAGTTCGAGAGTTTCAGAGCAACCTTGGGCTGCGTTCCGATGGTGTCTGCGGACCCAATACGTATCGATCCCTCGGGCAACTGCGACGCACGGTAGGGCAGGAGTCTAGCCAGGAGGTACGGGACCGGATCGCGCTGCAGAAAACGCGAACCGGCATCCAAGGCAAGATTGTGGTGTTGGATCCGGGAGCCACCTCGGCAAATCCCTCCATCGAAGCCTGCCAGCTATGCGCGAACGTTGCAGGCCGACTGGAACGTCGGCTCATCCCGTTAGGTGCTCACGTCGTAGTCACCACACCATTAGCTTCGGATGAAACGCCACCACCGGAAGAGGCCGATCGTGCGCGAATCTGCAACGAACTCAGCGCCGACCTAGTTATCTCCTTGACCGCCTTTAGTCGGGAACACGAGCCGACCGGGATCAGTGCCTACTACTTCGGTCGAGACGGTGGCTCACACTCAGTACCGGGCAAGATGATGGCCGCGATGTTGTTGGAAGAACTCACGGCGGAAAACACGGCAGTCAGTGCCGGGCCCCAGCCCCGCACCTGGGACATCCTGCGAAATACCCGCATGCCTGCGGTTCGAATCGCTATAGGTAACACCGGCGATGTCAACGATTCTGGTGCCCTGTCCCAACCTCAGCATTTGGACAACCTAGCTAGAGTCATGACAGATACGATCGTGCGATTCTTCGCGCCCTAGCGCAGCTGATCCTGCTGCAGTTGCCGCAAGTACGCAGACCTAGGATTCTTGTGCAATAACGACCAAGAGAATCCCGCCGCTAGCCCCGCTGCGAAAATAAATGCAGCGACGAGAAACGGGCGAGTTGGGATTCTGGTGCTCACTCAGGCATCGTAGAGTCCAAGTAACACCAGAGTCGACACCGCGCTCGATGAGGAGGAACCGTGAATCCCGCCGATCTGCCACCCGCTCCTGGATCCCGGCTGGATCCGTGGATTGCGGCGTACGCCGATCGCGCAGCCGGTATGACCGCCTCGGAGATTCGCGCACTCTTCGCCGTAGCCTCTCGCCCTGAGGTGGTGTCGCTGGCGGGTGGGATGCCCTACGTAGAGGCGCTCCCGCTCGATGCCCTCGCTGAAACTGCATCGCGACTCATCCGCGAACGTGGCGCTCAAGCTCTGCAATACGGCTCCGGGCAAGGAGACACCGTGCTCCGAGAGCAAATCGTTGACGTGATGTCTGACATGGGGGTGTCATCCCATCCTGATGACATCGTCGTAACCGCTGGTTCGCAAATGGCGCTTGACTTGGTGGCTCGCATCTTTTGCAACCCCGGCGATGTCGTTCTCGTAGAGTCACCAAGTTACGTGGGCGCCTTGGGTATCTTCCGCGCCTTCGAGTGCGACATCGTTCACGTTCCGATGGACGGCGATGGCCTGATCCCGGCGGCTCTCGAGGAAACAATCGCGGACGTCCGGGCCTCTGGTCGAACGATCAAGTTGATCTACACGATCCCCTCCTTCCACAATCCCGCCGGCATTACCCAACCACCCCAACGCCGCAAGGAGTTACTAGACATCGCCCTGCGCGAAGATCTGCTAGTTCTCGAAGACGACCCTTATGCGCTGCTGGGCTTTGACGGCGTCGTACCCCGAGCCATGCGGGCTGACGACAGCGACCAGGTCGTATACCTAGGATCTTTTTCGAAGACGCTGGCCTCAGGTCTACGCGTTGGTTGGGCCGTCGCACCTCACGGTGTCCGGGAAAAACTGGTTCTGGCCGCTGAGGCAGCCGTGCTGTGCCCATCGAACTTCACCCAAGGAGTCGTCTCGGAGTTCCTAGCCACCCAACCGTGGCGTGATCAAGTCGAAGTTTTTCGGGATGTCTACCGTGAGCGACGGGACGCACTGCTGGAGTCACTTGATGCGCTGATGCCACCCGGCACGGAATGGACACGTCCCGCCGGCGGCTTCTACTCCTGGCTGACGCTACCCGAGGGGCTGGATGCAACCGCCATGCTTCCCCGCGCGGTATCTGCGCTGGTCGCCTACGTTCCCGGTACCGGTTTCTATGCTGATGGTCAGGGTCGCCGCCATCTACGGTTGTCGTACTGCTACCCGGAACCGGATCGAATTCGGGAAGGTGTTCGCCGACTGGCTGCAGTGATGGAGCAAGAACTACAGATCGGTGAAACCTTCGGTACCGCAAGTGCGCTGCACCATCCTTCCGGCTCATCGGTACCTACCCCCGACATGCTCTGAGAGGCGCTCATGTCCAACCTCCATGAAACTCCCACGGTTCTCGTTCTCTGCGGCGGTCTATCCCCAGAGCGCGACGTATCGATCCGATCGGGTCGTCGGGTCGCCGAGGCCTTGCGATCGCAAGGCCTCGCTGTCACTACTGCCGACGCTGATGCCTCCTTACTGCAGCGCCTTGCCGAGGCCCGCCCGCAGTGTGTCCTGCCAGCACTGCACGGTACCGGTGGCGAGGATGGCTCCCTGTCTGATGTTTTGACAACGGTAGGGATTCCCTTTGTCGGTTCACCTGCAGATCCTGCACGTCTTGCCTTCGACAAGTCGGTGGCCAAGGGCGTTGTTCGGCACTGGCAACTACCTACTCCCGATTCGGTGGCTTTGCCACATTCCATGTTCCGCGAACTGGGGGCAGCGCAGTTGCTTGACCGATTGGTGGATCGGCTCGGCCTGCCACTCATGGTCAAGCCCACGCGCGGGGGTTCAGCGCTGGGTGCCTCGATAGTGCACGAGGCTACTGAGCTTCCCGCTGCCATGGTTGGTGCCTTCGCCTACGGCGATGTTGCACTAGTTGAGCGATACGTTGCGGGGACTGAATTAGCCGTGTCTGTGATTGATACCGATGAAGGTCCGGTGGCACTACCCGCAGTTGAAATTGTCCCGGACGGTGGCTTCTACGACTACAACGCCCGCTACACCGCCGGTGCTACTGAGTTCTTTAGCCCCGCCCGACTCGATCAGGCTACCGCTGCTCGGGTGGAGGACATTGCCGTGGCCGTCCACCAGAACATGTCGCTGCGGGACTACTCACGCATCGACTTAATCGTGGGGGAAGACAGCGAACCCATGTTCTTAGAGGCGAACGTCTCGCCCGGAATTACCGAAACCTCACTGCTGCCGCAGGCGGTCGAGGCCGCCTCACGGGATTTAGGTGCAGTGTTCGCCCAACTGGTGCACCGAGCAATCGACCGAGGCTGACCGATCAAGAGGGCTGAGATTCACTGCCCTCGATGATGTCGACAATGCGAGCAAGGTCGTCCACCGCAGCAAACTCGACGATGATCCGGCCTTTGGTTTTGCCAGATTCCACCCGAACTCGAGTCTCCAAACGGTCAGCGATTCGATCCGCCGCTGCTTCATACTCCACTGGGATCTGTCGCGGGGTGGCCGCGCGCCGCCGTCGTCCGCCAGACTCACCCACCATCACAAGTTCCTCGACTGCTCGCACACTCAGTCCTTCAGCAACGATCCGTGTCGCCAAAGTCTCCATCTCTTGCTCGGAGTCAGCGGCCAGCAGCGCCCGCGCATGACCTGCGCTGAGCACTCCTGCTGCGACTCGGCGCTGCACCTTCGGCGGAAGCTTGAGCAAGCGCAAGGTATTGGCGATCTGAGAACGTGATCTACCAATTCGCTCCGCGAGTTGCTCTTGCGTGCACGAGAAATCCTTGAGGAGTTGGTCGTAGGCCGCCGCCTCTTCCAGCGCATTGAGTGAGGATCGGTGCAGGTTTTCCAGCAACGCATCTCGCAAGAGCGCGTCATCCTCGGTTTCCCGGACAAATACCGGGATGCTTTCCAGTCCCGCGAGTTTGCTGGCGCGCAGTCTGCGCTCACCGGCGATCAGTTCGTAGCCGCCAGTCGCAGGTCGTACCACGATGGGCTGCAGGAGTCCGATGGTGTTGATGGAATGAACAAGCTCGGACAGCGCCTCCTCATCAAATACTTGCCGGGGTTGCCGCGGATTGGGCGAGATCGTGTCGAGCGGAACCTCTCGGTAGGCAGTCGCGACTGAGGCTGCCAGTTCACTTCCTGGGCTGGGTTCTCGCAGGTCAATGACCTGCGGAGAGTCTTGCGGCAGATCCTGACTATTTTCTGGTGCTGTAGGAATCAGCGCTCCTAAGCCTCGACCCAATCCACGACGCTGTGTCATCTCTTGCTCCCTCTTTCCCGCTTGGCACCACGGACAGCACGTCCTGTGGATACTCTGTGTGCACTCAGCGAGGCGAAATGTCCGATTTGCCCCAGATGTAGTATTTTCACAAGGTCACAACCAGACATTTTGGGGCCGGCTTGACAATCCCCAGGTCAAAATATGCTGTGGAGATACTTGTGGATAATTATTCATTCTCGTCTTCGCTTGTCACCGTCGTGTGGCTTGGTTGCGATGACTCCATGCGGGCCACCAGCTCCCGTGCCACTGCAAGATAAGCACGAGAGCCCACACTGTTCGGGTCGTACTGCAGGACGGTCTGGCCGTACGAGGGTGCCTCCGAGAGACGAACCGAACGCGGGACAACACTGTCCAGCAACTGCTCCGAGAAGTGCTCACGGACCTCTTGCGCAACCTGGGGTGCGAGTCTGGTCCGACCGTCGAACATTGTCAGCAGGATGGCCGCGATACGAAGTTGTGGGTTCAAATGCTGCTGGATGAGTTCCACAGTGCTGAGCAAATGGCCCAAGCCTTCGAGGGCGTAATACTCACTCTGCAGCGGAATCAGTACTTCCGATGTCGCTACCAACGCGTTCACCGTGAGAAGCCCAAGGCTTGGCGGGCAATCCACCAGCACGAAATCCAGCGGATCCCCCTGCTCGCGTCGCTCGGAGACATAGAGTTCGACGGCCTTGTGAAGTCGATTCTCCCGAGCGACCTGACTGACGAGTTCGATGTCAGCACCCGCCAAATCCACCGTCGCAGGAACCAGACCAATCGTGGAGATATCGGCGATCGCAACGACAACATCGGCTATGGACTTTCCCGAGACCAGCACCTCATACGTACCGGCGGTACCAGGACTATGCTCGACACCCAGCGCTGAGGAAGCATTTCCTTGTGGGTCCATATCAACAACGAGCACCTTGCGACCCAGAGCGGCAAGTGCGGCAGCCACATTGACGACCGTTGTGGTCTTAGCTACGCCGCCTTTCTGGTTGGCCACCGCAATCAGACGAGTCTCTGGTAAGGGGGCCAGCAGATCATCAATAGGCAGGCTGAGTGCATCACGCAAAGCCACCACATCTGTAGCCAGTTCAGGGCTGAGGGTGGGCGAGGGCTCTACTTCCGCTTGGCTCGAAGTTGCCGCTGAGTCAGAGTGCTCATCGGGTGTTTCACGTGAAACATTCATATTCACTCCTCGATCCAGATCGGATTCGCGGGCGGGGGTGACCGAACTACCAAAGGGGGACATGAACTCCCAGAACTCAACCCGGTCAGCAGTAGCCATTGACTCCCCAAACCCCTTGACTCTCCCCATGGCTACCAAGCCTAACCCCCGACCGAGGTCGACTCGCTCAGCCGGGTGGGAGAGTCGCAGCCAGGCATGTGGGTAGCTGGCTCGTGGACGCCGTCCCTGTCGTCAGGGATGCCTCATACCGCGTCGTGCTGCCGGTAACGCACCACTGTTGTCGGCTGATTCAGTCCCTCGCCTGCGATCTGCATGATTTGGGCTTGACCGAGACCTAGCGATGTGGCCAACTCCACGGTTACCGCAACTTCGGCCGCTGCTTTATCCCCCTTGAGCAGCACCAACTGTCCGTCCGTGTGCATCAATGGGCGGAGCCACAGCAGCAGCCTCGGTAATGGCGCTACTGCCCTGGCGGTCACCACATCGGCTCGCAGGTCCGTCAACTCTTCAGCCCGCCCCCTGATCACATCTACGCGACTGGCGATTCCCAGTTCCGCAACGACATCAACCAAAAACTGGCTGCGGCGCAACAGTGATTCCACAAGCGTCACCCGCAAGTCCGGCCGGCACAGTGCCCAAATGATTCCCGGTAATCCAGCCCCGGAGCCGACATCGATGACGGTGGACTCAGTGGGTAAGAGTTCGTAGTCGGTCGCGACGACGGCACAGTTCAAGAGGTGCCGTTCCCACAGCCGATCACGCTCTCGGGGACCGATGAGGCCGTGTTCAATACCTCGCGTGGCAAGAATCTCGCCGTATTCCGCAAGTTTCGGCAGATCCGCCGCTTGTTTCACGTGAAACACGTCAGACAGGAGACACCACGACGTAGCGTTCTGGGTCGCTGCCTTCACTCTCGCTAGCCAGTCCCGCTTCGGCCACCGCGTCATGAACGACCTTGCGCTCAAAAGCATTCATCGGATCCAGTCGAACTGGGCCTTGCGCAGCTTTGGCCTCGGCCACAGCTGCAACCGCAATTCGTTGCAGTTCTTGCCGACGAGCAGCTCGGAATCCCGCCACATCTAACATCAGTCGCGAGCGATGACCAGTCTCTCGTGCGGCCGCTAGGCGCACCAGATCTTGCAAGGAATCTAGTGTTTTCCCGCCATCACCAACGAGTAGACTGAGTTCGCCATCATTCACCTCAACCACCGCGACTGAGGCCCGGTCATTCTCCACGTCGATGTCGATGTCGCCGTCGAGATCGATGATGTCCAGTAGGGCCTCTAGGTAGTCGGCTGCTGCATCTCCCTCGGTGATCAGACCGGCGTCGGCTGGCAAATCCTGCCCGGCGTTGTCCGTTTCCTCGACTGCCTGGCCGTTATCACTTGCGGTGTCCGTGTCCTGCTCGTCTTCCCGAATTGGGGTGTCTTGGTCCGCCAAGACACCCGCTGGTTGAGTTTCCTCCGGCATGTGTGCTCCTTGTCGTGAGGGTCGCTCTAGGCCTGGGGGTCCGGATTTTGCGACCCTGGACCACGTTTACGTTGCGAACGACTCTTCTTCTTAGGTTGACTTCGCGGGGTTTGTTTTGGCTCGGAGGCCTTGAGGACCTCTTCGACTGACTCGGCCTCGCCACGCTTGACCGCTTTCTTGGCTTCCTTCGACTTCTTACGCTCTTCCCACGCCTCGTACGCTGGTGTGTTGGGCTGCGGATTGTTGCGGATTACGTAGAATTGTTGACCCATAGACCACACATTCGTGGAGAACCAGTAGATCAAGACACCGATCGGGAAGTTAATGCCAAAAACGCCAAACATGATGGGGAAGACGTAAAGCAGGATCTTCTGCTGCTTAGCCATGGGGTTGTCAGCCGCCATGTTCTTCAACATCAACTGCCGCTGGGTGGTGTAGGTGGTCCCCACCATGAGCACAATCAATACAAAAGTCACTATTCGAGTCGCGACCGGGCTGAAGCCGCCCGCAGCCACCTCATCAGCGGAAAGAAAAGTGCCGTAAAGAGGTGCCCCGAAAATTGCGGCCTCTCTAGCCTCTTGGAACAGGGCGTCGTACTGATCCCAGTTGAAGACGCCTTCTTTGGTGTTCGTTGCAATGCCCTGAAGGACGCTAAAGAGTGCGAAGAAGATCGGCATCTGCAACAGAATCGGCAGACACGACGACAACGGGTTTGTACCAGTTTCCCGGTACAACTTCATCATCTCTTGAGATTGCCGCTCCCGATCCCCGGCGTACTTCTTTTGAATCTCTTTCATCTGCGGCTGAATCAGCTGCATATTTCGTTGCGCTTTGATCTGCTTCACAAACAGCGGGATCAGCAAGATTCGGATGACGATGACAAGTCCGACGATGGAAAACGCCCAGGTCCAGCCACTGGCTGGATCCATGCCCACCGCGCTCAGTAGCTGATGCCACTGCACGAGAATCCAGGAGACGGCTGTTCGCAACCAGTCCAACAGGAACACAGGTATCTCCACAGGCTTGACGTGACATTCTAGTGTCGCTCACTCCGGGGAGGAAAAAACCGCCGGGTACCACAGCTCGGCAGTGAGCAACCCTCAGCGCAGGGTACCCGACCAAGACGATAGCCGAAAATCTCAGTCAATCCTGCCGAGACTGGGGTATTTCGTTTAACGTCTCGCCGGTCCGATTTCGTGGTGTGCCATCCGGTTTGACACTAGGAAGCCACCGACCGCGACGAGGTACCGGGTCCACACCGCCACCGCTCCAGGGGTTGCATTTCAACACCCGCCAACCAGCTAGAACGCTTCCTTTAAAAGCGCCGTGCCGACGGATGGCCACCAGCGCGTAGCCGGAACATGATGGGTGATAACGGCAACTACTGCCGAACAGTGGTGAAATGAAACGCTGATATCCCAGGATCAGACCCTGTAATAACATCCGAATCGGCCAACCCATCCAGTTGAGTAGCCGACTGCCCAGCGAGCGATTCGGGCGTTGACCTGGTGAATCTGGTTGCACCGACACAGCCCCAGCATCCCGGAGTTTCTTCGCTGGCGTCGTTGGCTGAGTCATAAGCGAGCCACCGCCTTACGGGTGGCAACTGCTGCCTCTGTCGCTAGATCGCGGCCCGGTTTCGCTGCACCAGGCAGTGCACGGAGCACCACATCCACCCTTGTGGGAACGCTGCGAAAGACCTCCGGCATCGCGTGCCGGAGAACTCGCGAAACTCGATGCCGTTGAACTGAATTACCGACGTTCTTGCCGACAATAAGCCCGACACGACTATTTGCTGACGCGGCCGGGGAGACGTGAGCGGTGATCCGACCGCTGGTGCCACGGGAACCATTTGACATTACCGCGGTGAACTCGGCACTGCGGGTCAGGCGTTGTGGCCGCGGCAACACGATCTCAGGCGGCGAGCCGCTCCCGACCCTTGCTGCGACGCGACTTGATGATGGAACGCCCCGCCCGAGTACGCATGCGATGGCGGAAGCCGTGCTTCTTGGCGCGGCGCCGGTTGTTCGGCTGGTAGGTGCGCTTCGACATGGTCGTTTCCTCTTCCTCCACACGATGTACCCAACGGGCAATCCCCCTACGGTACGGAACCTGGCCCGATGTGGTCAAACCCTATGTGACCGAAAATCGACATTTCACGGCCCTAGGGGTGGTCAAGATAGGTAACTGACCCCGCCGGTTTAAGTCGACACGCCGAAAAAGTTACGAACATGCAAAGAAATATTGGAATCTCGCTTGACGAACCCCCAGCCCGGAGGACTACTGTCGCACCGCACCGGAGGGAAAAGTAGGACTACCTGTTGGGGGTCAAACCTACTCGTGAACTATCCACAGGTTGTGGATGTTGCTGTGTACTCACACAGCAACATCGGTGATGGCACCTCGAAGGGGAGCGTATGGGTGGGGAAGCAACCTTGGAGCAGCTCTGGCCGGAGATCATCACCAAGATCACTAGTGACAGTGATTCGGTGACTCCGCACCAGCGCGGAATACTTTCACTGATCCAACCAGTAGGCATGGTCGGGCAAACGGTCGTGTTGGCCGTCCCGAGTGATTTTCACAAGGATTCCGTGGAAACCAAGCACCAAGGACCGCTCCTGACCGAACTCAGTCGCTTGTTCAATCACGACGTGCAGTTGGCATTGACGGTCGATCCCAAGTTGGCGCCCGGATTGGATGAGACCAGCACTGACGAAGTAGCTGACGCCACCTACGCCGCTGCCACACCACCCTCACCTCGATCAGCCCCCAGTGAACCCGATGTCACAATCCCCAGCCCCACCCCTGGACGCCCGGGAACGGGAACGCCGCAATCTGTCACCGACAACACCGAATCCCGGCTCAATCCCAAATACACTTTCGAAAGCTTCGTCATCGGTTCAAGTAACCGCTTCGCCCACGCCGCCGCAGTTGCAGCAGCTGAACAACCAGCGAAGGCCTACAACCCGCTCGTTATCTACGGCGAAAGTGGTCTTGGCAAGACTCATATGCTCCACGCCATTGGTCACTACACCCGGGAGATGTATTCACACACCCGAGTGCGCTACATATCGAGCGAAGAGTTCACCAATGAGTTCATCAACTCGATTCGTGATGACTCCTCGGCAGCTTTTCAGCGTCGCTACCGCGACGTCGATTTGCTGTTGGTGGACGACATCCAGTTCTTGTCCGGCAAGGTGCAGACTCAGGAAGAATTTTTTCACACCTTCAACACCCTGCATAACAACGACAAGCAAATCGTGGTCACCTGTGACATTCACCCCCGACAGCTTCCGGATTTCGAGGACCGGATGCGGTCACGATTCGAGTGGGGCTTGATCACCGACGTCCAACCACCGGACCTCGAGACCCGAATTGCGATCCTGCGTAAGAAGACGACTCAGGACAACATCCGGGTCCCTGACGATGTCTTGGAATACATCGCCGACCGAATCTCGAACAACATCCGAGAGTTGGAAGGTTCGCTCATCCGAGTCTCTGCCTTCGCCAGCCTCAATCAGCAACCGGTCACCGTTGATCTGGCTCAGGAAGTGCTGCGAGATCTGATTTCCGATCAGGGACGACCAGAGATCTCTGCTGGTCTGATCATGTCGGAAACCGCGCAGTACTACGGCGTCAGTATCGATGATCTGTGTGGGCCTTCCCGCAGCCGTAGCTTGGTAGCTGCGCGACAGGTTGCTATGTACTTGTGTCGGGAACTGACCGACATGTCCTTTCCCAAGGTAGGTCAAGCTTTTGGCGGCCGTGATCACACCACCGTCATGCATGCGGAGCGGAAGATTCGTAAGGAGATTGCGCAACGGCGCAGCCTGTACAACCAGGTGGACAGCCTGACGCAACGGGTGAAGACGCAAGCCCGTAGTCATCGCCCCTACTGAGTACCCCTTGCGGGCCGGCCGTGGCCTCCCGCAAGCCGCCCACGGTGCCCCGTGGCGCCACCTGACTTCACTGGACAGTTCTTCAATAGTGGTGAGCTTGAGATGTTTAACCGTCGGACTATCGCGGTACATCAGAGGTATGGAAAAATCTGATTGGGAAATCCCAGCCGTCGCGGCAGCCGTCGTGCTGGTAGCTGTGGCAGGGGTTCGCTACGGCTGGAACAACCGCGTTCGATCCCTGTACCAATGACCGCTGTTACTCGCATAGACATGAGTCCCCGCCACCAGTTGTAACTACCTGTTGACTACCTGTTGACAGGTGCTGGAAACACAATCTTGTAGTTCCCTGCAAACAGGGAAAAGTTTTACTGTCGAAGCTGCTTATCCACACTCGTACACAGTCCGGCTGAGAACTACACAGGTTGGCTCTGGATAGAGACACGCATAAACCCAGCGCAAATCGGGTGTTTTCCACACTATCCCCAGTACCTATGACTACTACGAACCACTTAACTCCTAGAAACTTAATTCACCTAAGGGAATGTGGATGGTGTCCCGTTCCCGCAACACAGTGAGTTATCGATCTAGTTGCCATTTCAAAAGGCTGCGGACAGGCGATTTCCTATCGGACCCGGTATGGCAGGATGAGCGGGCAGATCGCTGGAGGAACCATGAAGATTCGGGTGGAACAGGACGAACTCAAAAAGGCCGTCGGCTGGGCTGCGCGTACCTTACCCAGCCGACCCTCGTCGCCACTGCATGCAGGTATCCGTATCGAGGCCGGCACTGACGTCATTCAACTCAGTACTTTTGATGCCGAGACATCGACACGAGCAGATGTGACTGCCGTAGTTGATGAGCCTGGCGTTGCCATGGTTCCTGGTCGACTACTCGCCGACATTGCCAAAGAGGTACCGAAGCAACCGGTGGAGTTGACGCTGGATGGAAGCCGGTTGAATGTTCGGTGCGGTCGAGCCAATTTCGGACTGCCCACCTATCCGCTGGATCAGCAAGCTGAGATGCCCGCCATGCCGGAACATCGCGGTGAAGTGGACGCCGAGACCTTCACCGAGGCAATCGCACAAGTGCAGATTGCCGCCAGCCGCGACGACTTATTGCCGCCGCTAACTGGGGTGCGGATTGAACTGAGCGACACCAGCATGACTCTGGTAGCCACTGATCGGTACCGATTGGCAATCCGAGAACTTCCTTGGCGCCCGGCCGGCAGTGGCAACGAGTTGAGCGCTCTCGTCAAGGCTCGCCAGCTAACTGACCTCGCCCACTCGCTAGAAGCCGAGCAGATGGTGAAGGTTGCCTTGGCTGACGGGGAGGAAGGCCGCATCGGCTTTAGTCTTGCTGGTCGAGAACTGATCACTCGGGTCGTACACGGTGAGTTTCCTGCCTACCGGGCGTTGCTGCCGGACTCAGCTAGCAGTCGGGTAACGGTTGCTACCGAGGATTTGATGGCTGCGGTGAAGCGCGTGAAGATTGTGACCAGCGAGCGGAACACCCCCATCACGCTGACGATCTCAGACGACGAAGTACTGCTGCGTGCGAGTGGCTTTGACGATGCCTTGGCCGCGGAATCTTTGGAATGTCGTCTGGAAGGTGAACCACTAAAGATTGCGTTCAACCCCGAACTGATCATGGAGGGTTTGAATGCCATGAAGGTCGACGAAGTGGACATTGCTTGCAACGGCTCCAGCAAGGCGGCAGTATTCCAGCCGACGACTGGCGAGTCAGGATACCGCTACCTGCTGATGCCGATGCGCTTCAGCTGATCGTCTATGTGGGTTCGCTCTGTCGATGTCGAGGACTTTCGCTCCTATGACAAGGCTCACGTGGATTGGGAGTCCGGTGCGGTCATTCTGTGCGGCCCCAACGGTCGCGGAAAGACGAACCTAGTTGAGGCAGTTGGCTATGCGGCTGGGCTAACTAGTCATCGGGTCAGCACCGATTCGGCACTAGTAAGAGTTGGCCAAGAGCGGGCAGTAATTCGTCTTGGAGTAGTGATAGCTGGCCGAGATACCGCCATCGACCTACAGATCAACCCAGGCAAGGCAAACCAGGTTCGCGTCAATGGGGCCCCCCTCCCTCGCAGTCGCGACGTACTGGGGATCTTCCGCTGTGTCACCTTCGCACCGGAGGACCTGAGATTGGCAAAAGGGGAGCCAGTCGATCGACGACGATTTCTTGATGGCCTGATCGTGCAAGCATCACCACGTTATGCGGCCGTCCGCGCTGACTTCGACAAGGCTCTCAAGCAACGTAACGCCCTGCTGCGATCAGGTACCAGCATGGCCAAATCAGATTTCGAAGCATCGCTGCGGGTCTGGGATGACCGGTACCTCCCGCCGGCCGCTGAACTGACCTGGGGTCGGATCAATGCGGTCCGGCGACTCAAGGAACCGATGGCCGCGGCCTACCGGGCCATTAGTCCGGTTGCTGACACTTGTGCCATTAAGTACTCCTCGAGCGTGGCTGGACTAGCGGAGGCCAGCAGCCTTCCAGAACTCACCGCGTTGCTGGCAGCAGCACTAGCCGAACGTCAGCCAGAGGAACTACGACGTGGCAGCACGTTGGTGGGACCGCACCGAGATGATTTAGCGATCCGACTAAACGACATGCCAGCAAGAACTCACGCAAGTCATGGTGAGTCATGGTCACTTGCTCTGGGGCTACGACTGGCTTCTTTCACAGTGCTGACCGATATAGGTGAGGAGCCGCCGGTTCTGATCTTGGACGACGTCTTCGCAGAACTCGATCAACAGCGCCGGTCTCGACTCGTCGCGGCCATCAGTAGCGCTGAGCAGGTACTAGTGACTGCAGCGGTAGAGAGCGATATTCCCGTGGAGTTGGTCGGGCAGCGTTGGAGTGTCGACCAGCAGGGCACCTCCCACGTGCAACCGATGGACTAGTGGGCCAGACCGTATGCTGACAACCATGGCGGAAGAGACCGTGGATGCGGCCGCGCAGGCACTTGCGCGGGTACGCGCGGCTGGTGTCAATCGCTATCAGCAATCCCGTAAGCCGTCCGGGTCGCACTACAGCAGCTCCGTGTCTGATGATCGCGACCCAGGGCTCCTGGGCCGAGCGCTCGACAACTGGGTCAAGGGTCAGGGACATTCCGATCGACTGGCAATAACTGGACTATTGAATCGATGGGTCGACATCGTTGGTCCTCAGGTGGCTGAGCACGTAAAGGTCGCAGAATTTCGGCCTGCGGACGGTGGCACGGTGGCGCTAGTGGCGGATTCGCAATCATGGGCATTGCAGATGAGATATCTGAAAGACAAAGTGCTGGCCCGGATTTCCGATGAGCTGGGACCTGGTCTAGTCGCGCGCATCACGATCTCCGGTCCAGCAGATAAGCGCCGGCGGGGCGGCAAATTTCGGGTGCGGCACGGTCGACGAAGCCCCCGAATAAGTGATTCACAGCCACAAAGTCTATTGGAAGAGCCACCTGAGGCTTTATAACCTTGCAGGGAGGGGGTAGGTAGGGGGAGTTGTGAGCCTACCTTAATATCCGGAAAATGCCCTTACAGGCCCGCCATGGTCTTGAGTTGAACATTTTCACGGTAGGATGGCAGACGTTGGGGTTCACACGAACCGTATCCAAAGAGCTTGTACGTATCGGCCATCTCGTGGCGATACCGCGTTCTGTGCCAGCAAGGAGAGTCGTTGTCTTACGACGCAAGCGCCATTACGGTGCTCGAAGGTTTAGAAGCCGTCCGCAAACGCCCGGGAATGTACATCGGATCCACTGGTGAGCGTGGGCTGCACCACTTGGTCTACGAGGTGGTGGACAACGCAGTAGATGAGGCCATGGCCGGCTACTGCGATCACATTGAAGTGGAGCTACTCACCGATGGTGGTGTCCGGGTCACCGACAACGGCCGCGGAATTCCAGTGGACATCCACCCCGAAGAAGGGCGACCTGCCATAGAAATCGTGCTGACCGTGCTGCATGCGGGCGGTAAGTTCGGCGGGAGCGGTTACTCAGTCTCCGGCGGTCTGCACGGAGTTGGCGTATCGGTGGTCAACGCGCTGTCCTCGCGGATCACTGCCGAGGTTCATCGGGACGGATCGGTATGGCGACAGAGCTACACCGGCGGAGTTCCGGATGAGGCGCTGGCGCAGGGCGAAACAACTGATCGCTCGGGTACAACCATCACGTTCTGGCCCGATGATGAGATTTTTGAGACGACTCACTTTGAATTTGAGACTCTTGCTGCTCGGTTCCAGGAGATGGCGTTCTTGAATCAGGGACTCAAGATCGAGCTCATCGACGATCGAGAGCATCCACCAGTTGAACCCGATCAGGTAGTGGAGTCGGAGCCGCTAGATCAGCGACGTCAGGTGACCTACCACTATGCCGGCGGAATCGCGGATTTCGTCACGCACTTGAACTCCACCAAGGGGGCCGCCAACCCGAGTGTGATCAGTTTTAGTGGTGAGGACGGTGAGGGACGAATGACCCTGGATGTGGCCTTGCAGTGGAATCAGGGATTCAACGAATCGGTCTACACCTTTGCGAACACCATCAATACCGTGGGCGGTGGCACTCATGAGGAGGGTTTCCGGACGGCGTTGACGTCGCTGGTCAACAAGTTTGCTCGGGAGTGGGGGGTCCTGAGAGAAAAGCAGGCAAACCTGTCCGGTGAGGACATCCGCGAAGGTTTAACCGCGATTATTTCACTCAAGCTCGCCGAACCCCAGTTCGAAGGTCAAACCAAGGGAAAGCTGGGAAACACTG
The DNA here is from genome assembly GCA_022599915.1 of Actinomycetes bacterium. Lineage (NCBI taxonomy): Bacteria > Bacillati > Actinomycetota > Actinomycetes > Actinomycetes bacterium. Next base: position 18,863 of record JAHZLH010000018.1, on the reverse strand, counting down.
AGGCCAAAACTTTTGTGCAGAAAGTCGTCAACGACCACCTCGGTGCTTGGTTTGAGGCCAACCCAGCAGAAGGTAAGAGCATCGCCCGGAAGTCTGTTGATGCTGCGGCAGCCCGGTTCGCAGCCCGCAAAGCCCGTGATCTTGCCCGCAACCGAAAGGGTCTACTCGGTGGCGCGGGTCTGCCGGGCAAGCTGATCGATTGCTCCTCCCGGGAACCGGAAGAATGTGAAATCTTCATCGTTGAGGGTGACTCCGCCGGAGGTAGTGCCCGCAGCGGTCGCGATCCTCGGATTCAGGCAATCTTGCCGATTCGAGGAAAGATTCTCAACGTAGAGAAGGCCCGTATTGATCGAGCGCTGAACAATAATGAAGTGCAGGCAATTGTCTCGGCCTTGGGTACCGGCGTAAAGGAAGAATTCGACACCGGAAAACTGCGCTATCACAAGATTGTGTTGATGGCGGATGCAGACGTGGACGGTCAACACATTCGCACGCTGCTGTTGACTTTCCTGTTCCGCTTCATGCCAGAAATCATTGAAAGTGGTTTTGTTTATTTGGCTCAGCCACCGCTGTACAAGATCGACTGGTCGCAAGGCGAACCCGAGTATGCCTACTCGGATCGAGAACGAGATGCACTCCTAGCGGCTGGCAAAGCAGATGGTCGCAAACTTCGACGTGGTGGTGAGGTGCAGCGATACAAGGGACTGGGCGAAATGAACGCCAGCGAACTGTGGGAAACGACTATGGATCCGAGTAATCGGACGATGCTGCGAGTAGATATCGACAGTGCAGCTGAGGCAGACGAAATTTTCAGCCAACTAATGGGTGAGGACGTGGCAGCACGTCGGAAGTTCATCCAAGAAAACGCATCAGACGTCCGCTTTCTGGACGTCTGATCAGAAGGAAACACTGTGCCGGAAGATGACATTGTCATAGTCGATCCTGAGCGGATCGAACCAGTTGATCTCCGTGAGGAGATGAAGAAGTCCTACATGGACTACGCCATGTCGGTGATTGTGTCTCGTGCGTTGCCCGACGTCCGCGACGGTCTAAAGCCAGTCCATCGCCGAGTGATCTTCGCGATGTACGACGGTGGCTATCGACCTGATCGGGGTTACAGCAAGTGCGCCCGAGTCGTCGGAGACGTGATGGGCCACTATCACCCTCACGGTGACAGTGCGATCTACGACACCTTGGTCCGGTTGGCTCAGCCATGGAGTTTGCGCTACCCCCTAGTTGACGGTCAAGGAAACTTCGGCTCACCAGGTAACGATCCTGCAGCAGCGATGCGCTACACCGAGTGCCGAATGAAGCCACTCGCGATGGAGATCGTGCGTGACATTGACGAAGAAACGGTTGACTTTCAACCCAACTACGACGGTAAGACTGAAGAACCACTGGTCTTGCCAGCGAGATTTCCGAATCTGCTCGTCAACGGCAGCGCCGGCATCGCGGTGGGCATGGCTACCAATATCCCGCCACACAACTTGCGCGAGGTGGCCGCTGGAGCGCTGTGGGCCCTCGAGAACCCTGAGGCGAGCCGTGAGGAACTACTGACCGCACTCCTCGAGCGAGTGAAGGGTCCGGATTTCCCGACCGGGGGAATCATCGTGGGCCGCCGCGGCATCGATGAGGCATATCGAACTGGTCGAGGCTCCATTGTGACTCGCGCTCGGGTTGAGGTCGAAGAAGATTCACGCTCGCGTCAGTTGCTGATCGTCACCGAGCTCCCTTACCAGGTCAACCCTGACAACCTGTTGCTGCGCATCGCCGAACTAGTCCGTGAAGGCAAACTCAGCGGGATTGCTGATGTGCGGGACGACTCCTCCTCCCGCACCGGCATGCGACTAGTCATCGAGTTAAAGCGGGACGCAGTCGCGCAGGTCGTGCTCAACAACCTGTACAAGCACACGCAACTTCAGGACTCGTTTGGTGCCAACATGTTGGCCTTGGTCAACGGCAAACCACGAACTCTCGCGCTCGATCAGTTCATCACCTACTGGATCGCACACCAGATTGAGGTCATTCAACGGCGTTCTCGGTTCCGGCTACGCAAAGCCGAGGAGCGAGCACACATCTTGCGCGGCTACCTCAAGGCGCTCGATGCCATTGACGAGGTGGTTGCCCTGATCCGAGCTTCTGCCACGGTGGACGCGGCTCGCGCTGGCTTAATGGAATTGCTGGAGATCGACGAGGTGCAGGCCACCGCCATCCTCGACATGCAGTTGCGTCGCCTTGCTGCTCTGGAACGGCAGAAGATCCTCGATGAGTACGAGGAGCTGATGACGCGGATAGCTGATTTGCAGGATATCTTGGCTCGGCCGGAGCGACAGCGGCTAATCGTCTCGGAGGAGTTGTCGGGCGTCGTCGAAAAGTACGGTGACGAGCGACGCACCGAGTTCGCCCCTTGGGAAGGCGATATGGCGGATGAAGACTTCATCGCTGAAACCGAGTCTGTGGTGACCATCACCCACAGCGGCTACGCCAAGCGAACTGCTCTCGATCTCTACCGGTCACAACGTCGGGGCGGTAAGGGCGTACGCGGTGCCCAGTTGCGTGCTGACGATGTTGTCCAGCACCTGTTTGTCACTTCGACACACAACTGGGTGCTGTTCTTCACGAACAAAGGTCGCGTCTATCGGGCCAAGACCTATCAACTGCCGGAGGTGGGTCGCGACGGTAAAGGTCAGCACGTCGCTAACTTATTGGCGTTCCAGCCAGATGAGGAGATTGCCCAGGTCCTCCCGCTGCGAACGTATGAAGACCAGCCGTTCCTGGTACTCGCTACCCGCAACGGGCGAGTGAAGAAGACCCGACTCTCGGAGTACAACTCCCCCCGTACGGGTGGAATTATAGCCATCAACCTGGTGGATGATGACGAGGTCATTTCAGCAGAGTTGTTGGGTGAGGCGCAGGATCTGTTGTTGGTCAGTCGTACCGGAATGTCCGTCCGCTTTACCGCCAATGACCAACAACTACGTGCTATGGGGCGATCCACAAGTGGTGTCGGCGGGATTAAACTGCGCTCAGGTGATGAGCTGCTGGCCATGCAGGTCGCGGAGGACGAGCAGTATCTGGTGACGTTGACCGACGGTGGTTACGGTAAACGGACACCGGTTTCGGAATGGAGCCGCAAGAACCGCAATATTCAGGGCGTGCGGGCGATGCGGCTGGTTGCGGATCGTGGCGGTCTAGTTGGGGCGCTGGTATGTCAACCTGGCGATGAAGTGCTAGCCATTGCCGACACCGGTACCGTCATCCGCACCCCGGTGGAGCAGATCCGGGCAACAGGACGAGACACTATGGGTGTGGCGGTGATGGGTTTGGCCAATGAGCAGTCAGTTGTCGCCGTGGCCCGAGCGGCTGAGCAAGAGTTTGACGACGAGGAATTGCCCGAAGCCGACACAACCTCACCGGCATCGCCGGAACAGGGGGATTCCGCACCGGACGGGCAGCAGCCGGGTAGTCTCGGCTCAGCAGGGGATCAAGATGCAACCACCGAAGCCGACCAGTTGAGTAAGGAGTAGAGCGGATGAACTCGCCTATGTCAGCCAAGCCAACGAGTGAAACAAGCAGCCAGCAGCCCCGCGTGACGAGTAGTTCCTCGCCACGGGTGGCCACTAGTGAATCCAGCGCCAATACGCCTGGAAAGCCCGGGAAAGCGGCTCCTCGAACGCAGTCCCCAAAGAGCTCGAGTCGGGCAGATGCGCCTGCCCCCAAAGCGCGCGCTCGACACGCTCACCTTTTTGTCACCCATATCGATCCGTGGTCAGTGGCAAAGAACGCTTTCATGTTGACCTTGGCCTTGGGCATCGTCTACATCGTCGCAATCACCATCATTTGGATGATGCTGACGGTGAGCGGGACCCTAGATCAGGTCACTTCACAGTTGACGGATCTCGCAGGCGGCGGTGCCGACACCCTTGATCCAGCCAGCCTTTTCTCGTTCTCGCGCATCATCGGTGTGAGTTTCGTGATCGCGCTGCTCGAGGTAATCCTGCTCACGGCCTTGGCCACGCTGTTCGCTTTCCTCTACAACCTGGCTGTAGGAATTACTGGTGGCCTGCAGGTCACACTCACGGATGACTCTTGATCTTCGTCCCCGTGTTCGCATGACCGACGGTTGTCGGTATCCTGCTTGAGGTGCGGGCCTATAGCTCAGCCTGGTTAGAGCGCTTCCCTGATAAGGAAGAGGTCGATGGTTCAAGTCCATCTAGGCCCACGGGCGATGGTGCACGTTCCGGTGCTTGTCGCTGATAGAAGGGATATCCAATGAAGAAACTGCTGTTGCTGGGCGTCGTCGTAGGCGCTGCCTACTTGGTGTACCGGCAGGTAATGGCTTCCCGGGCCGAGGAGGATCTGTGGAGCGAGGCGACTAACGCCCCGGACTTCAGTGCCACCTACCCGCCGGCAGCCGAGGGCTCCGACAACCAGGCCAACTAGGCCGCCAGGGGGCGTAGCTCAACTGGCAGAGCACCGCCTTTGCAAGGCGGGGGTTGAGAGTTCAAGTCTCTTCGCCTCCACTCCTGCCCGAAAGGTGTCGCAGCAGAGCCGCTGCGACACCGGGCAACCCTCAATCGCTGTTGTCTGCATGAAAGGATGACGAAGTGGCAACCAAAACCTTCGCAACACTGCACACCTCGCAGGGCGACATCAAAGTGGAACTGTTCCCCAACCACGCGCCCAAGACAGTTCGGAACTTCGCCGGTCTAGCGACCGGGGAAATCGAGTGGACACATCCGGGTACTGGCCGCACCAGTACCGATCCGCTCTATCAGAACGTGGTCTTCCATCGGGTGATTCCTAACTTCATGATCCAAGGTGGCGACCCCCTGGGTAAGGGCACTGGCGGCCCCGGATACCAGTTCCCCGACGAGATTCATCCAGAACTTGCCTTCACTCGGCCGTACTTGTTGGCGATGGCCAACGCAGGCCCCAACACGAATGGGTCGCAGTTCTTCATTACGACCGCCGAGACGCCCTGGCTGACTGGGAAACACACCATTTTCGGCGAAGTGGTGTCCGGGCAGGAAGTGGTTGACGCCATCGAGTCGGTTCCGACGGGCGCACAGGATCGCCCACGCCAGGATGTGGTGATCTCTTCCATCTCGATCGAACAGGTCGAGTCCTGAACGACGACAGCCAGGCGGTAGCACCCACCTGCTATCGGCACCCGGACCACGAGACCTATATTTCCTGCTCGCGTTGCCACCGCCCGATCTGCCCTGACTGCATGTCAGCGGCACCGGTCGGCTTTCAGTGCCCGGAGTGCGTCCGTGAGGGACAGCAGCAAACCCGGCAGGTAGTAACTCCAATGGGTGGCGAACCCATCCGGGACTTTTACGTCACTAAGGTCCTGATCGGCATCAATGTTGGTCTGTTCATCGTGGAAATGGTCGCCGGTATGGATGCGGTCATCCGGCAGTGGGGCATGTATCCGGCGGCGGTCTCGTTGGGAGGCGAATGGTGGCGCCTCTTCACTGCGGCTTTCTTGCACGGCAGTTTGCTTCATATTGGCTTCAACATGCTGGTGCTCTGGCTGGTAGGTCGGCCGCTGGAATCAATCCTGGGGCATGTCCGGTTCGTGGTGTTGTACCTGCTAGCGGCGCTTGGCGGCAGCATCGCTTCCTATACCTTCAGCCCGCTTAACACGTTGTCCGTCGGAGCCAGTGGCGCGATATTTGGTCTGATGGCGGCCCTGCTGGTGGCAGGACATTCGCTTAAAGCCGACGTCACGCAGATTGCGGTGCTGTTGGCTATCAACATCGGTATCGGCTTTGTAGTGGCAGGAATCGATTGGCGGGCGCATCTCGGCGGGGCCGCTGTGGGTGCTGTGGTAGCAGCAATTATGGCCTACGCTCCCAAAGACAGTCAGGTGTTGTGGCAGACCCTGGGAGTCCTGGCAGTGTGCGGTGTACTCGTGACGATGATGATGGTGCGCACCAGCGCGATTCAAAGTGAGCTACTCGATGGGCGCGGGCAAGTGCTGATTGGGTCTGCTGAGCAGAGCCAACACGATTCCCAGAACTACCACTAGACCACCGACAATTTGCGAGCCGGTAAGGCTCTGATCGAAAAGCCACCAGGCCACTAGCGCGGCGCCGATGGGCTCGGCGGTGGCAAGCACACTCACCAACGTTGCCGGGATGAATTGCATAGCTGCGGTTTCGGCGCCGAAGGGGATCACAGTTCCCAGTAAGATCACCCAGAGCAAGAGGCCACCGAGCGGAAACACGACCGCACCGAGTGACGCAGGTAGTTGGGCGTCGGCGGTCAATGACACCGACCACCATGCGCCTACGACACCGGTGAGACCCACGAAGGTCCACAGCAGGCCGGAGATAGTGAAGCCCCAAAAGGTCACCACGATCGGGTCGGAGCGCTGCACCAGGCGCTCACCCAAGATGAAGTATGTTGCGAACGCGACGCTGCACCCCAGCCCAGCTGTGACGCCAATCGGATCGAGGTCGGCCAAGCCGGTGGCTGCGATGATTCCCAAACCAAGGACGGTGAGTCCGACGGCGGGCCAGAGCAATCGGTTCACCGGCTGCTTGCGGATGAATCGAGCCCACAGCGCCACCCACAGCGGCGCTAGGTACTCCAGCAAGAGCGCCAATCCGATCGGGATCCGGGAGATAGCTTCGAAGTAGAACAGCGGCAGTGCTCCCAGACCCACGAGTCCGTAGACCACCAGAACCGTCAGGTCATGCCGGGGAATCCGCCAGTGGGCCCGGCGAAAGATCAGCACTGCCAACGCCAAGAAGCCAGCCGCTCCGACCGCCCGTACGCCAGAGAGAACGGCAGGTGTCACCCCGGCATCGAGCACGATTCGGGAGACCCCGGCATTCACGGAGAAAGCCACGACTCCCAAAACGACGAGGAGTATCGCCAGACCTTCGCGGGATGCCGTGTTGAAGCGCACCCGTCAGTTTAGCCAGCGGATTTATCCACAACTCATCCCCAACTGCGGATAACTACCCACATGTAACTACACAGGTGTGGGTAATCATCCACATATCCACTGCCCTGTGGATAATGCTGCAGCAGGAGAGACTCGCCAGCTGCTTAGAGCTCACCCGCTAGCGGCAATTGCAGGCGTCATCAGGGGGGGAGCACCGAATCTATCGACGGATTCCGCAGATTCTACGGAAAACGTGTACTCAAATACGTTGCGTGGGGGTCCAGTGGCTAGTTATGCCCAGCAAGGCCGTGCTTGTGGAAAACTACTCCCATTTTGTGGACAACACGAAGCCGATGCCAATGAAAACGAAACCGATGGCCACGTTCCAGCCGGCCAATGGCGCCATCAAAGCGTTGTCCGGCGATACGTACCACACGACAATCCAGGCAAGTCCGATGATGAACATCGCAACCATCAGCGGTGCTAGCCAGCGTGAGTTTCCGATTTTGACCGGAACCTTCTTCTGCTCGTCCTCTTCGCTCGACTTACCCGTCGGCGGCGGCGTGTAGGCAGCCCTTTTTCGGCGACGCGATTCTGGCACGGCGTCCCTCCCGGTTCCAGTTGCTGCTCCCATCATGCCCTACTGGGGCCGCAATCAGTCGATCTGGGCATTGCGGCGTCACCCGTATACCCTGAAAGTCGGTACTCGGGAGGACGCATGAGCGATGGTTCCGCCGCGCGGCGTTCCTCGCCTACCCGGCGAATCTTCTCCGTAGTCGGGGAAATCCTCGTGACCGCCGGTCTAGTTTTACTGCTTTTTGTCGGTTGGCAGTTGTACTGGACCGATGTGCTCGCCGCCCGAGCCCAGGCCGATACCCGCGACGAACTGTTGCTTGAGTGGAACTTGGCGCCAGTTGACGATGAGATCAAAACCGATATCAACACCACCGTCGGTCAGCCATTCGGTCTGCTCTACGTTCCGGCCCTGGGAGACCGGTCCTGGGACATACCAATCGTGGAGGGAACGGAGCATTCGCTGCTTTCCCAGGGAGTGGGTCATCACAAGGACACTGCGCTGCCAGGGCAAGTGGGTAACTTTGCGATCGCCGGACATCGAACCACCTATGGAGCACCGTTCATGGATATTGCGGAACTCCAGCCCGGCGACCCGGTGATCGTAGAAACGAAACATGGTTGGTTCGTCTACGAACTGAACAACGACAAGATCATTAGTCCGAATGATGGTTGGGTCTTGGACCCGGTACCAGGCAAGTCGAACGCGACTCCGAAGCAGAAGTTGCTGACCATGTACGCCTGTCATCCGATGTACTCGGCTGCGCAGCGTTACGTCTGGTTTGGTGAGTTGGTCGCTGAGTATCCGCGTTCAGGTGGTCCCCCGCCCGAACTCACGAGGGGTAATGACTGACATGTACGCATGGATCTGGCATCACTTGCCGGGACCGGTACTCCTGCGAGTTCTGCTGAGCATCGTTCTCACCCTCGGCGCCATTGCATTGCTGTTTGTTTGGGTATTCCCTTGGGTGGAGACTCAGATTGAGTTCGACAACTCTGAGGTTGGCCAGCCAGGCGCGGCTAGTGTCGTCGACCCGGCCGCGGCTAGTGTGGTGGAGCAGAGTAGTTCCGCCATGATCGTTAGAACAGTTAGAGGAGTGGAACTGTGAAGGGTCCACGGATTCTCGTTGTCGATAACTATGACTCATTCGTCTTCAACCTGGCGCAGTACTTGTCCCAAATCGGTGCCGAAGTGGTTGTGGAGCGCAACGATAAGGTATCGGCCAAGGCGGTATTGGGCTACGACGGTGTGCTGCTGAGCCCGGGACCGGGAACCCCAGCAGATTCCGGCGTCTGCCGCCCCATCATTGCCGAATACGGTGCGCAAGTACCGATCTTGGGCGTCTGTTTGGGTCATCAGGCCATCGCTGAGGTCTACGGTGCCATCGTTGATCGGGCGCCGGAGCTGCTCCACGGCAAGACGTCACAGGTCGAGCACGACGGTCGAGGAGTGTTCCAAGACTTGCCCTCTCCCTTTACAGCTACCAGGTACCACTCGCTGGGCGTAGCGCCCGAGACCGTGCCCGCCGACCTCGAGGTGAGCGCAACAACTGCTAGCGGCGTCATTATGGGGTTGCGGCATCGCATCCACCCAGTGGCGGGCGTGCAGTTCCATCCGGAATCAGTCCTGACTGAACACGGGCACCAACTACTGGCTAACTGGTTGGTCGCCTGCGGAGACACTGAGGCACCACAGCGAGCTGCTGACCTCAGTCCAGTTGTCGCTGCTGCACCCACCCAGGTTGCTCCCTAGGGTTGGAAGTCGCCTTCAGCCTGGGGTGGCGTTAGTTCAGTAGGTGGCGCGGACTGCCCTTGCCGACTCGGGTTTTGCTGGTTTTCGCTGGTGGCCGTCGGCGTAGGTGTCGGTCCAGTGGACACTGTCAAGGTAACGGTGTCTCCTCGGCTTACTTTGGTGCCAGCGGTCGGATCCTGCGAGATGACGGTTCCCGATGGCTGACTGCCGGAGTTCTCTTGGACTTTCACCCGTAGACCTTGGTCGGATAGCGTGTCGCGCGCGTTTTGTTGCTGCTGGCCGACCACGTTCGCCACAGCGACCAAGCCGTTGGACACCACAATGTTGACCTGAGAGCCCTTGGCAACAGAAGTGCCGTTCTCCGGGGACTGACTGAGTACGTAGCCCTCTGGTTGGTCACTGTCTTGTTCTCGAACATTGCCCAGTTCCAGGTCAGCCAACTCGAGTTGTCGCTTTGCGGCGTCGGGACTCGCTTGCCCCACCACGTTGGGAACTACCGCCTCGCCGGGTCCACCGGAGACAGTCAGATTGACCCCTTGACCTTCGTCCAGCATCTCTCCTGCTGACGGATCCTGTTGGAGCACTGTCCCGTCGGGCTTATTGGAGGATTTGGTGCTGACGTCACCGACTCGCAGGCCGGCAGAACTCAACTGACTTTGTGCCTCGTTTAACGTCAGACCGGTGACCTTTGGGACTTCCACGTCTCCGGCCTGGTTGGAGCCGAAGAGGCCGTTTGCGAATGCCCCGGCACCTCCGAGGAGTAGCAAGATTACTGCGGCAATGGCAACCCACAGCCATGGTGATTTCTTCTTTTTTTCTTCCTCCACTGGAGCGGGTGCCACTGGTGGCATCGCCTGTGTGGGGTTTGGTTCACTGACCACAGGGATGGGGGCAGTGACCGGTGCGCCGGAGATGGCGTTGTCCACGTCGACCTTGAACTCCGCAGCGGTTTGGTACCGCGCATCCGGCTCTTTGGCTAGCGCCCGCAGCACGATGGAATCGATCTCGGGAGTCACTTGTCCGTCAAGTTGGGACGGTGGGATCGGCTGTTCACTGACGTGCTGATAGGCCACCGCAACGGCCGTTTCACCCATGAAGGGGGCGCGATCGGTAAGCAGTTCGTAGAGGACACAACCTGTGGAGTAGAGGTCGGAACGGGCGTCTACAACCTGACCCTTAGCCTGTTCCGGCGAGAGGTACTGAGCGGTGCCCATGACCTGTGAGGTGGCAGTCATGGTTTGACCTTCGGCTGCAAGCGCTCGGGCGATGCCGAAGTCCATGACTTTGACGTCGCCAGCTTTCGTCAACATGACGTTGGCGGGCTTGATATCGCGGTGCACGATGCCATGTCGGTGGCTGTAGTCCAGTGCGGCCAGAGTCTGGGAAATGATGTCGAGAGCGCGCTCCGGTAGTAGCCGACGACCGCTGGACAGCAGTTGCCGCAGCGTCATACCGTCTACGTATTCCATGACGATGTAGGGAACTGTCACGGCAGTAGGACCGGCGCCCAGTGTTCCCTCGCCAGTGTCGTAAACAGCGACGATGTTGGGGTGGTTGAGCGCGGCCGCGCTGTGGGCCTCTCGACGAAACCGCTGATGGAAGGACGGATCCCGGGCAAGTTCCGGGCGCAGAATCTTCACCGCTACCCGACGTCCTAGCCGCAGATCATAAGCCTCGTGAACCTCAGCCATACCGCCACGTCCGATCAGTTCACCGATCTCATAGCGATCACCGAGCATGGTCTTGCCAGCTCCGGGCGGAACGACTGGCGGCATCGCGGCACCGTCATTCATCGTCGGCTCATCCACTGAACTGGACCCCTGAACCGGTGTCGGCTCGGGTACCGCGCCCTGATCGTCAGGCTGGTTGCCAGCGGTGTTTTGCTCGTCGGTCATGCGCTCTCCTTTGTCATGGCCTGTTCTTATGATGCCTTGTCATGTGTGGATTCTTAGTCATCGACCCAAGACTGCTTCCATCACTGCCCGGGCAATGGGTGCGGCTTGCGAGTTGCCGCTACCGCCATTGCGCTCCAAGACGACCGCGACGGCAACTTCCGGGGTACTTGCAGGCGCGAATGATGTGAACCAGACAGTATCCGGTGATCCATCGCCATTTTCAGCAGTTCCGGTCTTACCCGCGACGGGGACTCCCCGGATAGCACCGTTGCTTCCGGTACCCCGACTGACGACCTGCACCATCATGCTGGTGAGCTGGTCGGCGGTCTGACTGGAGACGGCCCGCCCGACGGTCTGCGGCTGAGTGCGATCCAACACGGTCTTGTCGGGTCGACCGATTTCGGTGACCAGGTAGGGGTACATCACCGATCCACCTTGTGCGACCGCACCCACCACCTGTGCCATGTTGAGTGCAGTCGCCCGCACGTCGAACTGTCCGATGCCAGTGAGTGCAGTCTGTGCCTCATCAGGGTCGGCCGGGTATCTACCAGCGGCTGCAGGCATCGGAACCTCGAAGGTGGTGCCAAACCCAAAGTCTTCCGATTGCTTGCGCAGTGCGTTGTCGCCTAGTTGGTTGGCTAGCCAAGCGAAGGCGGTATTACACGAGACCACAAGAGCCTCGGTGAGTGTGAGTTTGCCGGTCGGCGAGCAGGCAGTGCGAGAAGCGTTGCGAACTTTGGTTGAGGTGCCGGGCAGCGTGTAGGTTTCCGGCCCGGGAATGACCGATTGCGGTGTGAATTCACCCGATTCTAGTGCCGCGGCGGCAACGACAACTTTGAAGGTGGAGCCGGGCGGGCTGGACGAAGCGATCGGTCGATTCAGCAGCGGCTCGGCAGGGTCCGCAGTCAACCTCTTGTAGTACTTCTGGATTTCGCTGCTGTTGTGGGAGGAGAGTTGATTGGGGTCAAACGAGGGTGACTGCGCCAACGCCAGGATCTTTCCTGACTTTGGCTCGATCGCTGCCACTGCACCCGTGCGTCCGGCAAGGCCTTCGTAGGCTGCTTGCTGGGCTTGGGCCACCAGACCTAGGGTGACCGTGCCACCTTGTGGATCCCGGCCCGCGATGAGTTGCTGCATTCGGTCGAAGAGCAGTCGATCGTCAGTACCGGCCAGAACTGGGTTTTCAGCGCGCTCGATACTGGTAGCGCCGTAGACCAGGGAGTAGAACCCGGTGGCGGACGCGTACAGCGGACCGTTGGAGTAGGTGCGCAAGTACTTCAGTTCGTCGTTGGTTTCCACGCTTTCGGCGACCGCTTTCCGGCCCACCAGGATGGGCCCGCGATCTCGGCTGTATTCCTGCAGGATCGCTCTGGCGTTTCCGCTAGCGGATCGGTACTCGTCCGCCTTGTAGATCTGAATAAAGGTCAGGTTTGCCAGCAGGGCCAGCAGCAATAGTGCGCAGACCGCTGCTAGGCGGATAAGACTGCGGGTCATCGCGCGATCACCTGAGCGTCTGGTCGCATTGGTTCCGGCGTGACGTGTGGGTTCGGCAGACGGGTGATGTCGGAAATTCGCAACAGCAGACCGATCATGATCCAGTTCGCGATGAGGGCCGACCCACCCGCTGAGAGGAACGGAGTGGTGAGACCGGTCATGGGAATCAGCTTGGTTACGCCACCGGCAACAACAAACACCTGCAGTGCAAAGACGCTGGCGAGTCCGGCCGCGAAAAGCCGGCCGAAACTGTCACGGCAAGCCACTGCCGTGCGGAAGCCACGTTGCACCAGGATGCCGTAAAACAGCAGCAGCGCAATCATGCCGGTCAGCCCCAGTTCCTCACCGAATGAGGCAAGAATGAAGTCGCTGCTGGCGAAGGGAACAAACTGCGGATATCCCTGGCCCCAACCGGTCCCAAACATGCCGCCGTTGGCGAAGCCGTAGAGCGACTGCACGATTTGGTAGCCGGAGTCGTTGGCGTATTGGAACGGGTCCAACCAGATCTGAACTCGAACTTTGACGTGGTCAAACAGGAAATACAAGACCGTGGCCCCGAGGGCGAACATTAGGGCACCCAGGATCACCCAGCCGATCCGCTGAGTCGCGACGTAGACCATCGCGATGAACAGGCCGTAGAAGATCAAAGCAGTGCCGAGGTCGGTCTCGAAGGCCATGATCGCCAAGGCGAGCAACCAGGCGCCAAGCAGCGGACCGGTGTCCCGCAATCGGGGCAGTGAAATGCCCAGCACTTTCCGGCGCACGGTAGCTAGCGAATCTCGATGGGTGACCAGGTAGCCCGCTAGAAACAGCGTTAGCACGATCTTGGCAAGTTCACCTGGCTGAAAAGTGAGTGGGCCGATCTTGATCCACAGCGTCGCTCCATTCACGGTGTGACCGATGAAGGGAAACAGCGGTAGCAGTAGGAGCAGTACCCCGAGCAGCATGGAGATATAGGTGTAGCGCTGCAGCTTTCGGTGATCCTTGACCAGCAGCAGCACCGCCCCGAGGAGCAGCACGCCCAGTATGGTCCAGGTGAGTTGACCGGAGGACTCTGGTGTCGGGGTGGGGCTACCGTTCTCCACGGCACGCTCGGCAGCAGCGATGTCCAGGCGGTAGATCATCGCGAGACCGAGGAAGTTCAACAGGTAGGCCGTGGGCAACATTATGGGTTCGGCATAGGGCGCCCAGCGGCGAACCGCGAGGTGGGCGAGAACTCCGGCGATGGCCATGACAGCCAGGCACAACCAGTAGCGCCCGGGGAGTCCGATTCCCGTCCCCCAACCGACATTCGCTAGCGCTACCGCCCCGATGGCAAAACCAAGAATCAGCAGTCCCAGTTCCTGGGTACGGCGGGTCGGTTGGTCAACAGATCGTGGTGGTGATGCGGTCGCAGGTGCGCTCATCAGCGGAGCTCGTCTTTGGGGCAGCCCGGATCCGCCGGATTCACCTGACAGTTCGCGGCTTGCTCACGTAAGTTAGCGACGACTTCCTCCGCGCCCGCCCGTGTCGTTGTTTCGACCCCGGACTGCAAGGTGTTGAGGTCGTAACTGGGGAGTTGACTCACCGGCAAGTCGGTAATCTCATCCACTCGATGCAGTGGCACCGGACCAAGATTTCCCTCCACACCTCGATAGATGGCGACGTAGCCACCACTCTCGCCGACGTACCACTGCTGCGAAATCCACCAGGTGAGCGAGACGCCGACGAGCGCAAGTATGCCGACAGCCGCTCCGACCGCGATGATGGCTGATTTCATCCAGACTGGCCGCCGCGGTGGCTCCAACTCAGGGTCTTGCGAGTCGAGCGGTTCTGCAGGTGGCGGTGGTGGCGGTGAAACTTGATCCGGATCGGGTTGTTCGTCCTCGGGCCAGGGAACCTGCGGAAGCCGCGCTCGGTTCTGGGGTTCGCCAGCGGCCCCGACAACCACCGGTACCCCGTCGCTGTCACCGTTCGTCTCGTTAAGCACGTCAGCCACGACCACGGTCACGTTATCTGGTGCGCCCGCCTCGAGCGCCATGTCAACTAGCTGTGTGACCGCAGCGGTGAGGTCAGAAACTTCCAACAACACCTCGGCAATGCGCTCGTCGGAGACGACGCCGGACAAGCCGTCCGTGCACAACAGGAAGCGGTCACCCGCTCTGGTCTCCCGCACCGATAGATCGGCTTCCACACTGTGGATACCGTCGACTGCGCGGTTCAGTAGGTTGCGTCGGGGATGGCGCAGTGCTTCGTCAGGGGTGATTTCGCCCGCATCCACCAAACTCTGCACGTAAGTGTGGTCTTTGGTGATCTGTGCCAGTTGCCCATCACGCAGAAGGTAGGCCCGAGAGTCGCCGACATGGAAGATCACTACATGTGGACCGTTTGGCGCCAGGCCAGTGACGGTGGTGCCCATCCCCTGATTGCTGGGATCGGCAGCAACCACGTCACCAATCCGCTCCTCTAGTTCTGCCACGCCATCGGTCAGGTGCACTGCAACGTCAGCTTCCGCAACTGGCTCGGCGGCTATCTCGGCGAACGTTGCCACGGCCATTGCGCTGGCCAATTCCCCAGCGGCGTGGCCACCCATACCGTCAGCCACCATGATCAGGCTGCCGTCGGCAAATCCACTGTCTTCGTTGCCAGGACGGCGCAGCCCGACGTCTGACCGGGCGGCGTAGCGAAGGTGGATTGAACTCACTTGCGCACCTGCATCACAGTTCTACCAACGCGCAAAGGCATATCCACCGGTAGCACGGTCGGCCGCGAAATCCGGGTCTTGCTAAGCCAGGTGCCGTTGGTGGAGTTGAGATCCTCAACAACCCACTGCTCATCCACTCGATAAATCTTGGCGTGATTAGTTGAGGAGTAATCATCGTCCAACACCAACGTGGAGTCGGGAGCTCGACCAATAGTCACGGTGGCTGAGCCCAGCGGAACGACGGTTCCTGCCAGTGGCCCCTCAGTGATCACAAGGCGCGAGCCCTTGGCGCTGGACCGGCCGCTCTTCCGTGAGGGCCCGGAGGTGACGGGTGGCCCAGTAGTAGGCCTAGCCTCTCGCGGCGCCCTCAGGTCGCGCCGTAATACGTTGAGCGTCTGAAAAATGCCAACCCACAGCAGCATGAGAAAACCAAGCCGCAGGAGAGTGAGCGCCAGTTCCGACATCAAGCTTCCCTATACGTTGCGACGGTTGAACCTAACTGAATTCGAGCGCCATCGTAGAGCGGAGCCTCACTGACTTTGCGTCCCTCAAGCAGGGTGCCATTCGTCGAGCCGAGATCTCGAATGACCACCGGCATGCCTAACAGGATGTCGGCATGAGCCCGACTGATTCCAGGGTCGTCAATGCGGATGTCGGCGCCACTACCCCGGCCGATCCGGATACGACCTCGGGTGAGTGGGTAGGACTGCGCCCCGATAACCAGCCGGGGGTGACCAGTGGTTTGCACCGGGCTGATTGGTGCGGGAGGGGGACCCGATGGCCGGTTGTCGCGCTGCGCTTGGCTGCGAACGGTGAAGATACCGGTCTCCAAGGTGGGGTCCTCGCTGAAGGAGACCTCTACTGGCCCCAGGAAGGTGTAGCGCTGTTCGGCCGCGTACTGGCGAACGACTTCTGCCAACTCCGCGCGCATTTGCTCGTCGTAGATATCCAGCCGCTCCAAGTCGCTGGGGGCCAACTCGATCGCAAAAACGTTGGGAACTACTGTCCGGCCTTTACTCACGACTGCGGAACGAGTGTCCATCTCCTTTTGGATGCGCGAGGCCAGCTCGACGGGTTCAACCGCATCGCGGAAGGCCTTCGCAAAACTACCGTTGACCAACTGATCGAGGCGCTGCTCGAAGTTATCGAGTAACCCCATGGCGACCTCCGTTCCTCTTCTGGTGCCGATGTTATCGGCGACTGGGCCCTGCCGGGGGCCGTGGTGGGATTCCGGTAAGTTTTCCGGTGTTATTCTGAAACATCTGCGCGCGAGTGGCGGAACAGGCAGACGCGCACGGTTCAGGTCCGTGTGCCCGCAAGGGCGTGGGGGTTCAACTCCCCCCTCGCGCACGACGGTTGCGTTTCGCACCAACTGTGAACATTTGGTGTCCCATTGAGACTTTGGTGGGACACCAGTTGTTTGCGGCCTGAGTCCGCTAGGCGACTTACCGGATCGGCTTAAAGCCAGCTACTAACAGATGCCTTCCCGCCCGCGGTTTGCATTGGGGATGTGGACCCCCTCTATTTTTTGCCCATGGGTGAGTCAAAAAATAGCGAAACAATAATGGAGGGGCTACCTCGCTGGCTTAGGCGTCTCGGACTCGGTGCCTGGCTCGTCCTAGGCTTCATCGCATTAGTAGTGGGACTCTATTTTGGTCTCGCGCAGTTGTCGGGCCTCCTGATCCCGCTCACGGTGGCGGTTGTTGTGGGAATGATCTTTTATCCTCTGGTTGATCGCTTGGCTGCTCTCGGGCTCCCCCGCTCGCTGTCGGCCGCGGTCGTATTACTAGGGCTCATTTCGATCACAGTCGCTTCAGTGTTTCTAGCAGTGAAAGGAGTATTCGATCAGCGGGACCTTATTTCCGCTCAGTTAACGCAAGGCTGGGCAGTGATTCAGGAATGGCTCGCTCAGCAGGGTTTGACCCTAGAAGGTCTGGAGTCCCTGTGGGAATCCGTTGGTTCGGGAGCTTCCAGCGGGGCAGCGAGCAGTGTTATTCAGGCTGGATTTTCTAGCGTAGCGGCCTTCTTGATTGGTCTTTTCATAGGTGTTTTTTTGCTCTACTACCTGCTAAAGGACTGGCAACCAATCCGTGATTGGGTTGCTGGGAGCATGGGATTACCGAAAGCCCTTGGTTCTGGTTTGTTGGATGACGCTACGGATTCGATCCGATCCTATTTTTCCGGATTGGCGATCAGTAGTATCCCGGTCTCGATCACGATTGGGCTGGCTATGCTCGTGCTCGATATTCCACTAGCCTTCACGGTCGCACTTGTGACTTTTGTGACGTCATTCATCCCTTATCTTGGCGCTATCGTAAGCGGTGCTTTCGCGGTGCTGGTGGCGTTGGGGGCCGGTGGATTGCAGGACGCATTGATCATGCTGGCGGTCGTGCTTATCACCCAGAATCTTATTCAGACCCTTTTGCTGACCAAGGTCACGAGCGACAAACTGTCCTTGCATCCGATAGTCAACCTGGGATCGACAATTGTTGGTGCCACATTGGCCGGCTTGGTCGGTGCCACCTTGTCGGCGCCGATCGTGGCAACTCTGATCGCGGTTCGAAAGCGCCTGCTGACTTATCGGGAACAGGATGGTACGGAGGACCTTTCCAGCGAAAGTGCACGCCTGACGGACTAGGTCGGGCGAAGCTACCAAATGTCGCAGGTCTGAGATGAACTGTGTGGAATCAGTATGTTAACCTTCGAATTCCGAAGATTATTGGTCTCCTTAGCGGCAATATCGCAAAAAAAGTCACTCTTGTGTCGCATTTGTGTCCTGAAATTGTTTTATATGGAGCATGAATGGGCAACAATGAAGGCATGTCGGAAAATGACCATGACTGCGGTCCCACTTGCCCCTCCTGCGATTTCCCCACACGGGTGGTGGACCAATGGCGTGACTACTCGACGACCCGCGGTCCGATGACCTCCTACGAGGTGACTTACTGCGACAGTTGCAAATTGTCCAGCCTCAACCGTCGTTCGGCTCAAGACCATCGCGTCATCGCGTAGGAAACTTCTCCGCCCCGACGAGGGGCTGGGACACGAGCTTCGCCACCTCGTAGTCTGAAGCCGTGTCAAACGACATCTCGGTGCGACAGGCAACCGCAATAGACATCTCACAGCTCGCAAACATTGCGGAGCGAACTTTCCCGCTAGCCTGCCCACCGGATACTGCGTCGGAAGATATCCAAGACTTCATTCAGCACAGTTTGAGCGAAGTGGCGTTCGGTGAGCACATGAGTTCCGCGGGAACGGATTTCTACTTGGCGGGTGTCGGCGAGAGTGCGGCCGTGGGTTACTCCATGTTGGTAGACGGCTCCGCGGGAGGTCCGGCCGTTAAGGGGGATGATCTCATTGAGCTGCGACGCATCTATGTTGTCGCTGAGGCACACGGAAAAGGGGTAGGTGCGGCCCTCTTAGAGAGTGCGGAGAAGCGTGCTCGCGGCTTAGGTCGAAGCGGGATTTGGTTGGGGACGAATCAGGCGAACCACCGAGCTATTAGCTTCTATCGCAAGCACGGTTTTCAACAGGTGGGAACCAGGACCTTCGAGGTCGGGACGT
>JAHZLH010000017.1 GCA_022599915.1 Actinomycetes bacterium | reverse complement strand
TTGTTTTCGTAGGTGGCTTCCCACCCTAGGAAGTTATGGAACAAGCGAGACGCGTCGTAACAACTGATTACACCGTCGCTGTAGACGAAGGTTTCGTAGTAGCCCTTCTTGACCTTCTTGGTGGTGCCGGCGTCATCGGTAATGGTGTCGCCCTTACTCAAAACATGGAATGTGCCATCACCGCACTTTTCGTAGCCCGGAGGCCTTTTCGCTTGTGCGGCGTTGGGCGCCAGCACTCCGCCCACTATTAAGGCTAGGGCGCCCGCACCGAGGGCCAGCGCCCTCAAGATCTTGTTCATTGATTTCTCCTCATAACTCGGATCAGAGTCCCTCCGTTGCTTGGATCCTAGTCATTTTGTGGTCGTTAGTCCCCGCAGCGCGGTGTGTCTCTCGATGTCCTGGTGAGCGTTAACGCCCGCTACGTGACGAGATTCCCCAATCGAGTACCTGTCTGAGTCATCCCCAACTACCCGGTCGATAAGTGTCCCGCTCTAGACCCGATCGACAGTTGGGGCAATCCAGATCCGGGATCAATCGGATCGGATTCGGATGCCGGTTGGCACGCCGGAACGTGAGGCGGTGGGAGCCGCAGAAGGGAGAGTTGGCAATGCCACAGATAGTGGACCGAGTAGTCAAGGAGGAGGACGGCCTAACAACTGCGGAATATGCAGTTGGCACGGTCGCAGTTGCCGGGCTGGGAGGAATCCTGATCAAACTGCTGACGAGCGACTGGGCGATGGAACTCATCAAACGGGTTATGGAATGGGCCTTCTCATTCCTATTCGCGTAGTCCCGGGGTTCCGGTCCGTGCATTCACGCTGCGACCGCCAGCGTGGCGCACGGGCCGGAGGCCCGAGTCGATGTCGAGGCGGCTGCGGGTTTCTCCGGCGAGACTCCGGGATGGTGACGCTGGAGTTTGCGCTGATGATCCCGGCCCTACTCATCGTCGTCTTGCTGGCGTCGTGGCTGTTGCGCGTAGGTCAGGTGCAGGGTCAGTTGGACGCGGCAACGAGATCTGCCGCGCGCGAGATCGCCAGTGGCACCTCGGTTGCGGAGGCCGCTGAGCTAGCTCAACGGGTGTTGCCGAATGTGCGAGTGGCGGCGAAGCCGCAGGGTGACCTCATCACCGTGACCACCAACTACCACCTGCGAGCCCCAGTTCCCCGACTTGCCGGGTTGGGGGCGCACTTGTCGTCGCAACTAGTAGTGGCCCAAGAACCGGCGGCGTGATGTCTGACCGGGGATCACTATCGCTACTGCTCGTGGGGACTGTATTCGTGATTGGTAGCGCAATCATTGCAGCGGCACTGACAGCCGGTGCTGTGTCACGTGGTCGCGCTGAAGCTGTTGCGGACGCAGTCGCCTTGGCGGCAGCTGGAGCGCTACTGCAGCAGCCAGGTCCCTGCCAAGTGGCTGCTACTGTCGCGAAGCAGAATTCCGCCCGCCTCCTGCACTGCTACCCGCGGGGTGCCACAGTCGAGGTTCAGGTGGCTATATCAACGCCTGCTGCGGTGTCGCGACTCTCGGGTTGGGACAACATCGAGATGGAGTCAGCGGCAGAGCTGCTACCAGCGGAAGCGGCGATCGGATGAGGGCTTGCTACTTCGGTAGTTGTCGTCAGCGTGTCGCTAGACCCGAACTTAGACCCGCAACCGTTTACGGGTTGGCGGGAAAGTCGTGGGTCCGCTGATAGCGTGCCGTGGTGACTCCCAGCCCGGCTCCAACTGGCAACTGGATGTTGGCAGACGCCCGGTGGATCGCGCGTAGTGCCTTGTACGATTCCGATGTTGCTTTTCGAGTCGCAGCCAGGTTGTCGTCACGCTTCACGCTTCCCTCCGAATCGACTGATGTTGTGATCGAAGGTTTCCCCCGTTCGGCCAATACCTACGTTGCCCTCTTGGTGCATGTCCACTTTCCCGAACTGAGGTATTGGAGCCACAGCCACGGATCTGCTGCGGTGGCGGCGGGGCATCGCTTGGGTATCCCAACCGTTCTGTTAGTTCGCGAGCCGGTGGACTGCGTTGCGAGCCTTATGGTTCGGGAGGAACTCTCTGCCGGTGCCGGGCTCTACTGGTACCGGCACTTTTACCGTCGAGCCTGGCGCTACCGTCACGGCCTCCGTCTTTTGCCCTTTCCCACTGCCGTCAACGAGCCCGAAGTCGTGGTATCTGCCTTTGCTGATCTCCTCTGCTGCGAAGCCCGAAGGGTTGATTCCGACAGTCTGGCGAGAGTTCGCGAACTAATAGTTGAGGTGGAGGCGAGATCGACGGGTAAGGTCGACCCCGCCAGGGTCGCAATGCCTCACCCTGAGCGAGAGGCGGACCTAGGCCGAGCGCAGAAACTGGTTACCAATCAACACCCGAAACTGCTGTCAGATTGCCGCACCCTTTGGCGAAAGTGGCAAACCGTCCCGCACCTTATCGATAAAGACTCTAACTATTGACTTGAGTTTCCCCGGAAGCGAATCGTTTGCTGCTTTCACCTCCGGTTGTGCGTAGCACCGTCCACCTCGCGCCCAGAGGTGTCAGGGGCTGGGCCGTAGCAGGCATGTCTAAACCTCCGTGATTTACACAGCCGACTTGGTGGGTCCGGGGAAGAACATATTCGTGGTCTTCTGGTAGTCCGCATAGCCCGGTCGAGCTTGGACCGTGTAGTGCTCACTCGGTACCGCACCGGAGTAGTGCGTCAGAATTCGATACATCAGCACTGGAACTGAGAGCAGCCCCAAGGTCAGCAACGCTGCGCCGACAGCCGGGATACTCGCGGCAAGGGCGGCCGGCAGGCTAGCGACGACGAGGCCCGTCCACACCAGCCACTCGCCAAAGTAATTCGGATGTCGACTGAATCGCCACAGGCCCTCAGCGCAATATTCGGAGCGATTGCCGGAGCGGGCGTTTCGAATCATGAACTGTGCTTTCTGAGTATCGGCCAGCACTTCAATGGAGATTCCGATGATCCAGATCAGCGCGCCCAATGCTAGGAGCGGACCTGCCGCGGCTGAAGTGGTAGCCGTCAGGATCGCCGGTAGCGCCAGTAGCGACATATTCGCCAGCCCTTGACTCGAAACTTCGTAGAGCATGGCGGGCCGCTGCTGCCAACCTCGTTCCTGCCAACGAATCCGCTGGTACTGGTATCGCGGCAGCTCTTTGTTCAGCCAGCCCTTACGCCACCCGATGACTGCCATAGCGGCAAGCCGGCCACCCGCGAGGAGGTAGAGGGTTGCAATGAGGTAGCCAGCCAGATTTCCCGGGGCGGTGAACAGCATCGCCTGCAGCCCGATGGCGACCAGTCCGATCGGCCACGCCAGGTCGACGTAGGACATTCGATCGGTCTTGCTCGCCGGGATGAGTGCCACGGCGACAAAGAGCGTCGCCTGGACAGCGGCATTGGTGAGCGCGAAGGCTCGGAATGGCTCAAACGCACACAACACGACCAGAGTCGCCAGGTACGGCAGAGCGTCAGTCAGGTGGTCACGGAACTGTTTCATGGGATGCTCCTCAGTCTTGCTACGCCATGTCAGCAAGATCACCGCCGCCCACGGTTCGGACCAGAAGCCCAACCCACTGACATCGTTGACCTGCCGTTACATCGTTCAGTTTTCGATATCGCCACTGTCGTTTCAGTCGCCTAGAGCGAAGTGACTGCAGCAGGGCTACCCGCTTTTTCGGGGAGCAAACCTATTTCCCCGCAGGATCTGGTGTGCCGTGGTGCGGCAGGTTGCCGAGCCCAGTGGGTAGGCGACCTGGTGAGTTCAGGGTGCTGTGGGTCGCAGTAGTTGCAGCAGCGCTATCGCTCCGGCCTTGTCGAGGGGCTCATTGCCGTTGCCGCATTTGGGTGATTGCACGCAGCCAGGACAGCCATCGCGACAGGAGCAAGCCGAGACCACGTCGCGGGTTGCCCCCAGCCAGCGGTAGGCCTCCTCGAATCCACGTCGAGCAAATCCGGCACCACCGGGGTGGCCGTCGTAGATGAAGATACTGAGTTGTCCCGTATCAGGATGCCTTTCGGTAGACAGGCCGCCAATGTCCCAGCGGTCACAAGTAGCTAGCGCCGGCAGGATGCCAATCGCTGCGTGCTCTGCCGCGTGAGCAGCACCGGGGATGCGCTGCGGGTCCACGTTCAACAAATCCGGATCGGGTAGCTGCCACCACACCGCCCGAGTACGAAGCTGCTGCCTGGGTAGGTCCAGTGGCTCCGAGCCGAGTATTTCGCCGGTTCCGGCCCGTCGCCGTAGGAACGACACCACCTGACTGCCCACCTCAACGTCGCCAAAGTGCATGGTGCCGGCCCCGGATGGTCGGCTTTCGGCGGTAGCGAGAATCTGCAGGTCGCTGACCGATTGCGCCACTGTTGTGTATCCGGGGTTTTCCCGGTGGGCCACAGCTACACCCTGCTCCAGATCCAAAGATTCAATGAGGTGCACAACTCCCAAGTGCACGTACACCGCACCCGGGTGAACCTGCGCCGGGGCAGCCGCCCGATCCACCGTCCCTAGAACTCGGGCGGTATCCGCTTCAATCACCGTGACCGAGGCGCCGGAACTGCGTAGGTCGGCGAGATCGCTGGCTCGTGACCGATCCACCCAGAACCACCGCTCCCCCCGTTGGCGAATGAGTCGCTTACCGGCTAGTGCCAGCAGCGCATCAGCGGCGGCGGGGCCAAACACGGCTTCGGCCTCGGCAGAAGTCATTGGCTGTTCGGCGACCGCTGCCGCGAGATGCGGGATGAGCACGTAGGGGTTCGCTGGATCAAAAACCGCTGCTTCTACCCCGTCGGCGAGAATCTGCTTGGGGTGTCGGGCATAGAACTGATCCAGTGGATCTTGCTGTGCCGCGAGAACTGCCACGGCTGCCTTCCCCTCGCGACCTGCTCGCCCAACTTGTTGCAGGAATGAGGATCTTCTGCCAGGCCAGCCACACAGTGCTACCGCGTCGAGCCCTGAGATATCGACACCCAGTTCCAATGCACTAGTGGTGGCCACGCACCGAAGTCGACCGTCGCGCAGTCGGGATTCGATCTCGCGTCGCTCCTCAGGCAGCAGTCCACCGCGGTAGGGAGCCACCGCTGCCGCATCCTCCGGCGCAGGTAGCCGATCAGCCACCGCGGTCGCCATCGACTCCGCGCCAGCGCGGGAGCGGATGAAGCCGAGCGAACTGACCCCGGCACTTGTCCAGGCCGCTAGCGTCTCGGCCACGGCGCCAAAGGCGCCACCCTCCTCGGGTGATGGATCGGCGATCAAGACGGTAGTGGCTCCGCGGGCGGAGGTGTCATCAGTAATCGCTGTCACTGGTTGGCCGATAAGTGTGGCGGCGCTTTCTTGCGGCTGGGCCAAGGTAGCGCTGGTAACAATAAAAGTAGGTTCGGCACCGGCAGCCTTCGCCAGGCGATGCAATCGACGCATGATGGCAGCCATATGGGATCCAAAAACGCCCCGATAGGTGTGCCCCTCGTCCAGAATCACATAGCGCAGCCGCCGTAAGAACGACGTCCAACGCTGATGATCGGGAAGGATGCTGCGGTGCAGCATGTCAGGGTTAGTCAGCAGGTAGTTTCCCTTGCGTCGTATCCAGGGGCGCACATCCTTGGGGGTGTCACCGTCGTAGCAGGCGGCAGTGACTCCGGGCAGGTCAAGATTCAGCAGGCGAGCTAGCTGATCCTGGGCCAGCGCCTTGGTCGGGGCGCAATACAGGGCAGTCCCGCGCCCGTTGTTCACAGCAGTGAGCACTGGTAGCCAGTACGCCAGCGATTTTCCACTCGCCGTTCCAGTCGCTATGACCACGTTGCGTCCGGCATGAGCAAGGTCGGCCGCCGCAATCTGATGTTGCCAGGGCTGCTTGATCCCACGATGCTGCAATGCGGTTACCAGCGTTGGATCCACCCAGTCGGGCCAGTTTGCAGTTGCACCACGATTGGCCGGAATCTCCACCGCGCTCAGTGCACCGCCGACGGCCTGATCTGCGGCGGCGATGAGCTCAGCAGCCGACACTGCCGCTGAGTTATTCCGAACTGACGGAGTTGTCAGTCGTTCGCCACTCATTCCCTGCTACCTGCCCTATTCGCGAGTGATCGCTGCCGGTTCCTATGCCGATCTCTTTTTTCCGACAACCAACTGGTTGTGCATATGACAGCATTCTCGGCTAGCTGTGCCATGTCGGCGGCCCGAGCTGGGCTCGAAGCTCGGCCAAGCCCCAGCGGCGCCAGGGACTGGGCGATGATTCGGACGTTGCCCTGTGGTTCCTGGGAGCCTGACGTTTGCTCCCGGGGCATCTTGGCCTGCCTCGGCAGCATTTGCCACAAGATCTCGGGCAGGATCGGCCCGGAGCCCTGCGGTTCGGGATATCGTGGCACCTGACTGCGGGGAAGTGGTGACGGGTAACCCCCGTGCCGAGCCGCCGTCGCACAAATGCATACGTACAAGATGATGAAGTAAATCCATTACGGACCAGAGTGTCAGTGAGGTCCGACACCCAACGGCCACAGGAGGCGACGTGGATCTGGGAATCACGACGAGACAGTCAGGATCAACAACGGTTGTCTCGGTGACCGGGGAACTCGATGTGCACACCGCCACCGATCTGGAACTTGCTCTGGGCGAGATGATCTCTAATGGCCAGCACGACGTGGTGGTGGACCTTCGCGGCTTGGGGTTTCTGGATTCGACGGGGCTCAGCGTTCTGGTGAAGGCTCTTAAATGGGCGAAGGAAGCCGGCGGTGGGCTGCGAGTTGTCGCCGCCGATGACAAGATCAGCAAGGTGTTCACCATCACCGGGCTCGACCAGGCAATGTCGCTCAGTCCAACGCTGCCCGACGGAGTAGCTGACTGATGTCGCAGGCAATGCTGCGAGTCCCAGCCGCCGCTGATCAGGCACGCACCGCGCGGCTGGTGGCTAGTACCGCAGCTCGTCGAGCCGGAATGGCGGACGATCAACTAGACGATGTGCGACTGGCCGTAGGTGAGGCGGTGGCGCTTTCGGTGCATCGCGCGGAACAGGCGGATCTTGCTGGTGAGATCACAGTCGTCATGACCGATAGCGCCGACCGATTTTCGGTGTCAGTGGCGGATGATCTGACCGGTGCCGCAGTGGCGGACCAAGACGAGATGGGCTTGTCACTTCAGCTCATTCAAGCCCTCGCACCTGACAGCGAAATCGCTCAGGATGGTTCCGGAATTCAGACCGTCCGATTGAGTTGGCCATTAATCAACTAGTTGACGATCAGGAGCCCCGTAACCACACAGCAGCAGTCGTCTGGGCTGCAACGGGACCCGTGGTAGGGGCACTCGGATTCGTCCCGTAAACTTTGCGCCGGATCGCCTTTCTACCCATGGGGTGGGTGTAGATCGAGGTCAACATGGGGATCCATCGCACAATCACCAGGCGCGGTCTCGTCACCGGGCAGCGCATCGAAAGAGGAGTTGAATTCCGTGCAAAACCTTGCCGCTCTCGGCGTGGTCGAGCTTTCCGGAACCAGTATCGCCATCATCTCTGCTGTCGCGGTTGTTGCCGCGCTGGCTCTGGGTGTAGCGGGGCTATTGGTTCGGGAGGTGCTGGCCGCGGACGAAGGCACACCCAATATGAAGAGCATTGCTGGAGCAGTGCAGGAAGGCGCTTCTGCCTTCCTCAGCCGCCAGTTCAAGACCCTGGCTATCTTCGCCGTGGTGGTCTTCTTCGTACTATTCCTGCTCCCGGCAGAGACTGACTCGGAGAAGATCGGACGAAGCATCTTCTTCCTCGTTGGTGCCGTTTTCTCCGGCTTAACCGGATACATGGGAATGTGGCTCGCTGTGCGCGGCAACGTTCGCGTCGCCGCTGCTGCCCGTGAGGAGAACGAGCAAGGCGCCATGCGCATTGCCTTCCGCACCGGTGGTGTTGCTGGCATGTTCACTGTTGGACTGGGTCTGCTCGGCGCCGCCATCGTGGTGCTGGTCTACCAGAGCGAAGCGCCCAAGGTTCTTGAGGGCTTCGGCTTCGGCGCTGCGCTACTCGCCATGTTCATGCGAGTGGGTGGCGGTATCTTCACCAAGGCTGCTGATGTCGGTGCGGACCTGGTCGGCAAGGTCGAGCAAGGCATCCCCGAGGATGATCCGCGTAACGCGGCCACCATCGCTGACAACGTCGGTGACAACGTCGGCGACTGCGCCGGTATGGCTGCTGACCTGTTCGAGTCCTACGCGGTGACCTTGGTCGCCGCACTCATCTTGGGTAAGGCCGCTTTCGGTGAACTCGGTTTGGTTTACCCGCTGGTTGTTCCGGCCATCGGTGTGATTACCGCGGTGATTGGTATCTTCGCGGTTTCGCCGCGAGCCAGTGATCGCTCCGGCATGCAAGCCATCAACCGCGGCTTCTTTATCTCCGCGATTGTGTCGGCCGTGCTCGTGGTGGCCGCCACCTTCTGGTTGCTGCCAGAGCGGCTCACTGAGATCAAGGGCCTAGTGACCGAGAACCTGGGTCTGCTGTCGGTGGAAACCTTTAACCCACGTGTGCTTGCTATCGCCGCTGTGCTGATCGGTATCGTGCTGGCCGCTGCGATTCAGCAGTTGACCGCCTACTTCACCGAGACTGACCGTCGCCCGGTTGACGATGTCGCCAAGACCTCGCTCACTGGCCCGGCAACGGTCATCCTGTCCGGTATTTCCCTTGGTCTGGAGTCAGCGGTCTACACCGCACTGCTCATCTCGGGTGCGGTCTACGGAGCCTTCCTGCTTGGTGGTGGCTCAGTTCTGCTGTCGCTGTTCGCGATCGCGCTGGCCGGTACGGGTCTATTAACGACCGTTGGCGTCATCGTTTCGATGGACACCTTCGGTCCGGTATCCGACAACGCGCAGGGCATCGCTGAGATGTCCGGTGACGTTGAGGGTGAGGGTGCTGCCATCCTGACCAGCCTGGACGCCGTTGGTAACTCGACCAAAGCCATCACCAAGGGCATTGCCATCGCCACTGCGGTACTTGCAGCTACGGCGTTGTTTGGCGCCTTCCGGGATGCGGTGCTGGGGGCAACCCAGGAGATCTTCGCGTCGGCGGCTGATGTGGCCGCCAGCGTTGGCGAGCAAGATGCCATTCAGTACCTGGGTGTACTCAACATCGCCAATCCCTCCAACCTGGTCGGCCTCATCATTGGTGCTTCCGTAGTGTTCCTCTTCTCCGGTCTAGCCATCAACGCGGTCTCCCGCGCGGCTGGCGCGGTGATCTTCGAGGTTCGTCGCCAGTTCCGCGATGACCCGGGGATCATGGAAGGCACCTCGAAGCCGGAATATGCCAAGGTCGTCGATATTGTGACCCGCGATTCGCTGCGTGAGTTGATCACTCCAGGGCTGCTGGCTGTGCTTACTCCGATTGCTGTTGGTTTCGGTCTAGGCGTGGGTGCCCTCGGTGCCTACCTGGCCGGCACCATCGCCACCGGTACCTTGATGGCGGTCTTCCTGTCCAACTCGGGTGGCGCTTGGGACAACTCCAAGAAGTACGTCGAGGACGGTCACTTCGGTGGCAAGGGCTCTGAGGCCCACGAGGCCACTGTTATTGGTGACACCGTTGGTGATCCGTTCAAGGACACCGCTGGCCCAGCGATCAACCCGCTGATCAAGGTGATGAACCTGGTCGCGCTGCTGGTTGCTCCTGCGGTCGTGTCGCTGACCTTGGAAGGTAACGATGTGCTGCGCTGGTCGATCGCCGGCGTTGCTGTTGCCATCGTGGTTGTCGCCGTGGTCATCAGCAAGTCTCGTCCCATCGCCGTGAGCGATGCTGACGAGGACAACAACGACAACGACGTCGTGGATGTCAGCAAGAGCTGACAACGGTGACGTTGTCGGCGTCAGTTTGAGCTGACGTCAACGAGCCTCGGCCCCCGGAATCCGTGCGATTTCGGGGGCCGACTCATGCGTCAATAGTCTGGTCGTGGCACCATGCTGGCGGGATACCACTGCTGTGAAAGCGGTGGTAGACCTTGACAATAGGGGTGGTTCAGGCCGCAGACTGCGGACCACGGCCAGTACCTTCCGGAAGGCAGCAGCAGTGACAACACCAGGCACCGATTCCGGTGTGCGCCGTTTGGTGATCGTGGAGTCGCCGGCGAAAGCACGGACTATCCAGAACTATTTGGGCCGCGGCTACACCGTGAAATCTTCCGTTGGTCACATTCGAGATTTGCCGCAGCGGGCTGCTGACGTGCCGGCGAAGTACAAGGGCACTGACTGGGCCAAGACTGGCGTTGATATCGAGAACGAGTTCGCACCACTCTACGTAGTGAGTAGCGACAAGAAGGACCGAGTCCGTGAGCTCAAACAAGCCATGGCTGAGGTCGACGAACTTCTGCTTGCGACTGATGAAGACCGCGAAGGCGAAGCGATCGCTTGGCATCTCATCGAGGTACTGAAGCCCAAAATTCCGTATCGCCGCATGGTCTTCAACGAGATCACTGAGGAAGCGATCCAAGCCGCGGCCGCGGATACTCGAGAACTTAACACCAACTTGGTTGATGCCCAGGAGACCCGGCGGATCGTTGATCGACTCTATGGCTATGAAGTCTCGCCAGTGCTGTGGCGTCGGGTGGCCCCCGGGCTATCCGCTGGCCGAGTGCAGTCCGTGGCGCTGCGGCTCGTCGTGCAGCGAGAACGAGAGCGGATCGCTTTCGTAGCGGCTGAGTACGCCGATATCAAAGGTGAGTTCCTGCCCGGTTCGTTTGCCGCTCGGCTGTACTCAGTCGATGGGCAGCGTATTGCCAGCGGTAAGGATTTCGATGACAACGGCCAGCTGACCAACAAGAAGGTGCTGGTGCTCGATGCCGCCGCCAGCGAACAGTTGGTGGCCGACTTGGCTGGACGCGACTTTGCGATTTCCGCGGTTGACCAGCGGCCAGGAACTCGCCGTCCCGGTGCCCCCTTTATGACTTCCACGTTGCAGCAAGAGGGAGGTCGTCGGCTGCGATGGACCGCCAAGCGAGTCATGGATGTGGCGCAACGGCTCTACGAGGGTGGCTATATCACCTATATGCGCACCGACTCCACCTCGCTGTCCTCCCAAGCTCTCTCGGCAGCTCGTAGGCAGGCCAAACAGTTGTACGGCGCTGACAGCGTGCCGGACAAGCCCCGCACCTACGACCGCAAGGTGAAGAACGCTCAGGAAGCACACGAGGCGATTAGGCCCTCGGGCGATAACTTCCGCACTCCTGGCGAGGTCTCTGGTTCAGTCAGTCGGGATGAGTTCGCGCTGTATGAACTAATCTGGCAGCGCACGGTCGCTTCGCAGATGGTGGACGCCAAGATTGCGACCACTACGGTCAAACTGGCGGTTGAAAGTGCGGATGGGCGTGCCATTGAGTTCTCGGCATCTGGAACGGTGATCGTCTCTCCTGGTTTCTTGGCCGCCTACGCCGATCCTGACGGTGACGATGACCGCAAGAAGTCCAACAAGCTACCAATGCTGCAAACCGGGGATCAGGTGAATCCGGCCAGTTTGGCCGCGGAAGTCCATCGCACCTCTCCACCTGCTCGCTACACCGAAGCATCGTTGATCAAAGCACTCGAGGAGATGGGCATTGGTCGGCCATCGACGTTTGCGTCCATCATCAGCACGATCATTGATCGGGAGTATGTGGCGAAGCGCGGTACCGCGCTTGTGCCCTCTTTCCTAGGCATGACCGTGATCCGGCTGTTGGAGAACCACTTTGCCGATCTTGTGGACTACAACTTCACCGCTCGGATGGAAGAGGCGCTGGACGCAGTCGCCAACGGTGACGATTCCCGGCTGGCAGCGCTGGAGCGGTTCTATCGGGGTGATGCCGGTATTGGCTTTGATGGGTTGCGGCCGCTCATCGACAAGGTGGGAGATATTGATGCCCGCGCGCTGTCCACGTTTGCGATCGATGGCAGTGACGCGGTGCTGCGAGTGGGCAAATATGGACCCTACCTGCAGCGGGACGAGGACGATCGGGCCAATATTCCCGAAGGGATGGCGCCAGATGAACTCACCGCTGCAGCAGTCGAGGAGATCTACGCCCAACCCCGTGGTGACCGGGAACTTGGCAATCACCCGGACACCGGACTGCTAGTCGTCGCCAAGTCCGGCCGCTTCGGCCCATACGTCACCGAAGTGCTACCTGAGGACGCCGGTAAGCAGAAGCCGCGCACCGCTTCCTTGTTCAAGGACATGGCCTTGGACACGGTCACCTTGGATCAAGCGGTGCAGTTGCTCACTTTGCCGCGGGAGATCGGATTCGATCCCGCTGATACTGAGCAGGCGGAACCGATCATCGCTCGCAACGGTCGTTACGGCCCCTACATTTCCAAAGGTAAAGAGAGCCGGTCGCTCACCGAGGAATCACAACTTTTCACGCTGACCCTGGAAGAGGCGTTGCGGATACTGGCGGAGCCGCCGCGGCGCCGCGGTCAACGCGCGAGTTCTCCCGGACGCGATCTCGGCACCGATCCGGTGTCGGGAAACAAAGTGGTGGTCAAGGAGGGCCGTTTCGGTCCGTACGTGACCGATGGCGAATACAACGCGACCATTCCTAAGGACGAAAATCCCGAGGAGATCACCATCGAGCGGGCCTCGGACCTGTTGCAGGTTCGACGAGCCAAGGGACCAGCCAAAAAGCGGTCACGCAAGAAGAGTGCGGCTAAGAAATCGAGCGCGAAGAAGAGTGCGGCTAAGAAATCGAGCGCGAAGAAGACCACGGCTAAGAAAGCCACAGCGAAGAAAACTTCCGCAAGTAAATAGTGACCACTCTGTGCTGGCGCTCGAGTCGCCTGCAAGGATAGGGGGTCCGTGACATGAGGAGAGCCATGAAGGTTGCCGACGACATCACTGCCCTGGTCGGTGGGACGCCGCTAGTACGACTAAGGGGAATTTCGGAAAGTTCCGGTGCCCAGGTGCTGGGCAAACTCGAGTTCTTTAACCCAGCCAACAGTGTGAAGGATCGCATCGGCGTCGCCATGATCGATGCAGCAGAAGACGCTGGTTTGCTGCAACCCGGTGGGACCGTGGTCGAACCCACTTCCGGTAACACCGGAATCGCCCTAGCAATGGTCTGCGCCGCGCGGGGCTATCGGCTTGTGATCACCATGCCCGAAACCATGAGCAAAGAACGTCGGGCACTACTGCGCGCCTATGGCGCGGAGTTGATTCTCACTCCCGGCCCTGAGGGAATGGGTGGCGCGATTGGCAAGGCCGAGGAGTTGCTGAAGGAGAACCAGGACTGGTTCATGCCGCAACAGTTCGCGAATCAAGCGAATCCAGCGATCCACCGCAACACCACCGCAGAAGAGATCTGGCGGGACACCGACGGCGAGATTGATGTGTTGATTTCTGGCGTGGGTACTGGCGGCACCATCACCGGAGTTGGTGAAGTGCTCCGAGAGCGCAAGCCGGACGCCCAGATCGTTGCAGTGGAGCCCGAGGCTTCGCCGATCTTGTCCGGTGGCGCCAAAGGCCCACACCCGATCCAGGGCATCGGTGCCGGTTTCGTTCCGGACATTCTCGACACCGAGGTCTTTGACGAGGTCATCAAAGCCCCGGCCGAAGACTCCATGGTGATGGCCCGCCGGATGGCCCGCACGGAAGGGCTCCTGATCGGTATCTCGTCTGGCGCCGCGGTATGGGCCGCGAGCCAGGTAGCAGCCCGACCAGAGATGGCTGGCAAGACTATCGTCGTGATTATCCCGTCCTTCGGTGAGCGGTATTTGTCCACGGCGCTCTTCGCTGATCTGCTGGACTAATGGGTAAGTTCGGGGAGAACGTCCGCACCGTTCAGGAGCGGGACCCTGCCGCTCGCAACAAGTTCGAGATCGTTCTTGCCTACCCGGGTTTGCACGCCCTGTGGGGGCATCGGTTGGCTAACTGGTTATGGCGGCATCGCCTAAGAACTATGGCCCGCCTTTGGGCACACTTTGTCAGGTTTCTCACCGGTGTTGAGATTCATCCGGGCGCGACCTTGGGCCGCCGCGTCTTTATTGACCACGGTATGGGCGTCGTTATCGGGGAGACTGCAATCGTCGAGGACGACTGCAGCATCTATCAGGGCGCGACTCTGGGCGGAACTAGTCTTAACAAGGGCAAGCGGCATCCCACGCTGTGCGCAAATGTGGTGGTGGGCGCGGGCGCGAAGGTATTGGGACCGGTGACCGTGAGTGAAAATGCCCGGATCGGAGCCAATGCCGTAGTGCTGCACGATATTCCGGCGGGAACAGTAGTGGTTGGCGTCCCGGGCCAGGTGGTCACCCGGACCAGTCCCGCCACTCCGCCCGTTAGTGAGCGAGAAAACGACGTCCCCGACGCGGTGGGATCTACCTTGGTGTCACTGCTGCGTCGAGTGGAGTCGTTGGAACGTTCAACGAGTGGCGAAGTGGCGTCTGGCCCGCATGCGCCAGAAGACGGCATCTGGCGCGGTGAGGATTTCGCGGATCAAGACTTCGTGATCTAATCGCAGCAGCATTGCCATCGGTCGCGCGTCGAGATCATCGAGGCTGGCCGAATGACCGTGGCTGCTAGAAGTCCCAGCCGTCCTCGCAGATGACATTCTCGGCTGGTGGAGTGCCAGTCAGTAGGAACTCATTCACTGCCCGGTCAACGCAGGCGGAGCCATTTTGGTAGGCGGTATGACCATCTGCATCGACAACGACTAATCGGGAGTCAGCCAGGTCAGCGGCCAGTTGCTCCGCCCATGGCAGCGGGGTGGCGGGGTCGTGACTGGTGGAGACCACCAGAATGGTCCCGGCCCCCACCGCCTCAGCTTTACCTGGGGATTCCACTGAGGGCACTGGCCAGTCGAGGCACACCAACTCGGACCACGCCAGGGCCGGGCCGAAGGTGGGAGCGGTCTCAGCCCACTCTTCTGCGCGCTTGGCTACCTCAGCCGTTGTCGCCTCACTACCGTCATCGAGACAGGTGATCGCCACGAAAGCGTCGTAGCTGTTGCCGTTGTTCTTGTAGTTACCAGCGGAATCCCGCTCGATGCGCTCATCCAGCATGGTGACCAACGGACGCCCATTGCCGGCGAACGCTTCGGCCAGCCCACGATTCAGTCGATCCCAATCCCCGGCAAAGGGGAAATACAAGTAGTAGAGCACTGCTTGCATCGCTAGTCCGCCGGTGAGTTCGCGGTCGTCGACGGGAAGCGGTTCGTTATTCAGTTGGTCGAAGAGCTGTTGGATCTCCTGTACCCCGCCATCGACATCGGTAGCGGTCAGCGGGCAGTTGCTGCCTGCTAAACACCATTCGACGTAACGGCGCAGGGAATCTTCAAAGCCCTCCGCTTGGCCCTGAGAGATTTCTTCACTGGGCAAATCAGGAGGCAGGATTCCGTCCAAAACCATCCGCCCGGTGCTCAGCGGAAAGGTGTTGGCGTACATGGCGCCGAGTTTGGACCCGTAGGACTTGCCCAGGTAGTCCAATTTGGGATCCCCCAAGGCAGCCCGCAGGATGTCCATATCGTTGACCACGGAGGCTGAGTCCACGTGGGCCAACAGGTCTGCGGAGTTTTTCTCGCAGCCCTTGGCGATCAGTTGAGTGTCGGCCTGGTACTCAGCAATTTCTTCGTCCGTCTGTGGATCCGTGTCGGCGGCCAATACTTGATCGGTTTGTTCATCGGTCAGACAGTCAATCGGTTCGCTCTTGCCGACACCACGGGGATCAAAGCCAACGAAATCGTATTTGCGAAGCACTGCTGGTGAGACCGTGGAGCTGGCATAGGGAACAAACTCCACACCGCTGCCGCCAGGACCTCCCGGGTTGAAGACCAATGAGCCCCGACGCTCGCCGCTGGCTGGCAGTCGGGATACCGCGATGGTGATGTCGCCCGCAGTAACGTCGTCGTAGTCGAGTGGTACTCGCAGATCAGCGCATTGCGCCCCACCTGCGCACTCGTCCCACTGCAGTTCTTGGTCGTAGTACTCGGCGAGGGCTAGGTCACGAGGCTCGGCACTGCTTCCATCGAAACTCGGTTCCGGAGCGGAGGCTGAGGTGCAGCCGACGAGCAGGGCGGTGCTCAGTCCGGCTATCACGGCGAGAACTGGCTTGCTCATCTAGTACTCCACATCGCTGCCACGGTCGTCGCGCCCAACGCACAGCGGTCCGTACTTCTCAGACTCTACGGATTCCGGTGTGGTTCCCGGCACCCGCCCCGGTGCGGCTCGCTATTGAACGTTTTCAGTTCTACCGTGGGGGGATGGGTCGGCAGAAGGACTCCTCGCGAAAGATGGCTTCCCGAATCGGCGAGGGGTTGGCTGAGTTCACCGCGACGGCCGCGGCTTTTCGAGCTGGATGGCAACGCGGCGGGCAGCCACGCGACCAGCATGACCGCATGACGCTGGATTATGAAAAGCAGCAACAGCAGTATCACCATGCGCAAAGTCGATACCGTTCTCGACTCTCACGGCTACGCAGTCGGGTCAGGTACATGTCGGTTGTGGCCGGTGCAGGTGCTGCGGCGGCCATCGCGGACTTTGTGGTGGCTGGACCGGAAGCGTTGTTCTTCGTAGGAGCACCAGTGGCGGTGGTGGGAGCCGTTTCGGCCCGTAGTGCCAAGCGGCAACTCGAGACACTGCAACCTCCGCAGCCATTGCTGGCCCCGCCGCCCCCGCCGCGTCCGTTGCCGGAAGGGGTTATCGGTGCAGCGGAATCGGCTCATCTGCACCGAGTGAGACTGCAGCTAGCTTCGCTAGTCCCCACCATCGCTGACCTACATCAGGACGCCGCTCTGGAGTTGCGTCGAGCGGACTGGGAGGCTGCTCCGGCTATGGCGGCATTGGTGCAGCGGCTGGAGTTACTGCATCGAGTCAACATCGAGATGGCGGGAACACCGGCGCAAGAAACTGCACTGGCGAGTGCGGAACAAATTCGGCGTAGGTTGCAGGCGGGTGTCGGACGATACGAGGAATTGCTCAACGCAGCGCTGCAGATGCTGAGCGCCCCGGACCCCAGTACGGCACCCAGCACCGCCCTGGAGAACGCGGTCTTCGAACTCGCCGCCTACACCGAGGGTCTGCGCGCCGTGGAGTTGGCTGAAGGAGTCGCTGACCCGGGATCGGCTAGCTCGTAGCGGGACCTGAACTAGGTCGCACCGGATGCAACAATTGCACCATCACGGCTTCGCACACCAGTAGCGGTGGAACGTTGCTAGCGAGTTGATCGCGGGCGGCTGCCAACGCATCAATTCGCAACATGGTGTTGGTGAGATCATCTCCTTGTGCCAGTTGGTCGATGACCGTGGCCATGTCGACATTGACCGGTTCGACGCTGGCGCCGAGTTGTTGCATGAGCACGTCGCGGTAGAAACTCATCAGATCCAGAAAATAGCGATCTAGTTCGTCGCGTACCGATCGGGACGAGCGTTGTTGCTGCGTTTTGGCTAGATCAGCCATCGCTCGTTTCGCTATCGATCGAATTTTCGCGTCTTTGACGCCAGTGGCCCCGGCGCCATGCACCTCGAGCAGTTCTGCGTTTTCTGCTTCGTCGAGTTGTTGCGTCCGAGACTTCGCATCTGACTCAGCGGTACGTTTCAGATCAGCAGCTGCCTGGAAAGCGTCGGTGATGGCGGAGAGTCGCCGAGGTATCCGCAGGATTTCAGCTCGCCGATTTCGAGTGGCTTCGTCGGTTGCTAGTGCCCGCGCTCTGCCAACATGGCCCTGGGCAGCATGTGCGGCAAATGAGGCCATAGCTGGATCGACCCCCTCCGACTCCAGCAAACGTGCGACGTCGGCTGCTGCTGGAACCCGGAGCGCGATGTGGCGAGTGCGCGATCGAATGGTGGGCAGCAGATCTTCGGTGCTCGGGGCGCACAGCAGCCACACCGTTCCGGCCACCGGTTCCTCGATTGCCTTGAGCAGCGTGTTGGCAGCGGCCTCCGTCATCCGGTCGGCATCTTCAATGATGAAAATCCGCCAGCCACCCGACACCGGTGCTCCGTAGGACTTGGTTACCAGCGCTTTCGTCTGATCCTTACCCAGGCTGAGCGTGGTCGAGCGCACCACGTCGAGATCCGGATGGTTGTCGCCGACAATCGCTAGACACGCGGCGCAGTTGCCGCAGCCACCGGTCGGGCAGATCAGCCCGGCGGCCAGTGCAACTGCTGCGGTTGTTCGTCCCGAGCCGGGAGGTCCGGTGATCAACCAAGCGTGGGTCATGGCATGAGCGGGTCCCTGGCCGTGGGCAGCTGCCGCCGCTTGCCGAAGCTCCGCGGCGGCTGCTGGCTGACCGATCACGCGGTCCCACACGCTGGCTGAGGTCATGCCGTCACTCCTCGATTGGTGAGTGCCTGCCAGATGCTGCTGTGGACCTGCGCCGCGGAATCGTCGGCCGAAACAACTAGGTAGCGATCTGGTTCAGCGGCGGCGAGATCGAGAAAGGCCTGTCGCACGCAGCGATGAAAAGCAAGTGGCTCAGCTTCCAACCGGTTGGCATCCTCGGCTCTTTTCAAACCGATTAAGGGGTCGACGTCCAGCACGATGGTGAGCGCTGGCGTCAGGTCATCGGTGGCCCACATGCTCAAGTCGCGGATCGTTTGTGCCCCTAGGCCCCGAGCCACGCCTTGATAGGCAACTGATGAGTCGATGTAGCGGTCAGAGATCACCACGTCTCCTGCTGCTAGTGCCGGCCTGATCGTGTGTTCGGCGTGATCAGCTCGAGCTGCGGCAAAGAGCAGCGCTTCGGTGCGGGCATCGAGGTCGGCAGACCCCGCGCCGAGAATGAGGTTGCGGATGCTTTCGGCTCGCTTGGAGCCGCCTGGTTCTCGAGTGATGGTTGCGGTGTGGCCAAGCCGCTCCATGGCGGCAGCGAGCAGTCGGGTTTGCGTGGATTTGCCACTGCCCTCACCGCCTTCAAAAACCAGAAAGACTCCGCGGCGGGAGTTCATTGCGGAGCCGGCCATGGCTGCAGCCTAGGCCGAGGTGTGTGGGCGAGTGACCGAGGGTGGCCGGTACATGGTGATATTCGCCACCTTCCAGCGATCAGTAGCGTCCGATTCGCGCGGTTTGGGGGGTTTCCACACCCTCAGGTCTCGCCCAGTTTCTCAAGCAGGCCCCCAGAGGTGCCGATATCAGTTTAGGTTGAAAGCAATGACGAGTTTCTGGCGCGCTGGCCGCGCTCTTCCCCTAGCTCTGTCAGCCGCTACAGCGGCGATGGGGCTTCTCGTCGTACCCGCAATCTCGGGACCGGCCGCTGCTTCAGATTCTCCGGATGAGCTGCGGTCCAGCCTGATGCAAACGGACCTCACTGAGATTCAGGCCGCGCGCGAGGCGGCACGGGATAAGTATCGCGATGCCAAGGCCAAAGCGCGTGAGATGGAAGCTGAGGTTGAGCGCAACGAGGAAGCGGCAACGGCTGCCCGGTTGACCGTCGGTCAATATGCCCGCGCCGTGTACATGAACGGCCCGACCGACCTCAGTGTCATTGCTTCGATGATCGACACCGATGATCCGGGGGCGTCAGCCCGCGTTGCTGACGAGGCCCTTCGGGTGGGCGACCGTAAAGATTTGCAGTATGACCAAGCGGTAGCGTTGTTGGCCCGCAACCAGGAGATGAAAGTCGCCGCAGAATCTGCAGAAAAGGCTGCTGCTGCCACCCTTGAGTCGCTGGATACTCAACTGGCTGGGTTGCGTCAGGAGATGGCGGATGGCGTGGCAGCTTGGGCCAAGTTCCTGGCTGGGGAGGGTTCGCTGTACTCGGCCGAACAAGCCAAACTTAATGGTGAGGCGGCGGCCGAGTGGTCTCGCTACCTGTCGCGGCTTGCTAACTGGCGAGTACCAGCGGTCACCGGGAAAGACATCAAGCAAGACCAGTTGCCAGCCGGGGTGGTGCAACGCGCCAACGACCCAGGGATTGGCTACTGGAGCCGTGGGGACAAGAAGTCAGTCCTGCTGCCGGAACAGGTTGTTGCTAGCGTCACCTATGCGGTGTCACGCATGGGTACTGGCTACAAGTGGCGCACCAATACCGAAAAAGAAATGGATTGCGCTGCACTTGTTGACCGGTCCTGGAACATCCCTGCGACTCCGAAAGCTAACCGCACCGACGAGCGGCCGCTGCCTGCCGGGGGTGTCCGCGGAGTCGCCGAGCGCACCCGGCTACTGCCCAGCAGCAAGTTGAACGTGGGTGATTGGGTATTCCTGCAAAACAACAAGCGGGGTGTCAATCACGTGGGCATCGTGGTCCGCGACGACCTGATGATTGCTGCGGATGCCGGGACTGGCGGTGTAAACGCAGTCAGGATTCCCCACAATCGAGTATGGAAAGTGGGACGCCCGGTCCTCGACAGTCCACGCAAAGCCAACAGCGTCCCGAAGCCGGACAAGCGGCCTTTCCAATGTGGTGCTGACCCGCGCGGCTTCGTGAAACTCCCCGACGGCAAGGTGCTCAACAACCCGGACAGTTGTCCTCCCAGTGCCATCTTCGGTGAAGGAAATATGCAGCCAGCAGCGGTCCGGGGTGGTCGTTGTGCTGCCGCCACTTGGCCGCAACTAGCCAGTATCGGTGGTTGGCGACAATCGGATCCCTATCCGGATCATCCTTCTGGCCGGGCCATCGACTTAATGCTGCCGGAGGGCTGTTCTACCGAGAAGAAGAACGCTGGTCTCGGTGATGTGATCGCTACCTTCTTCATGCAGAACTCAGGCAAGTTTGAGGTGCAGTACATTATTTGGAACCAGCGAATCTGGGTGGCTGGTAGTCCCGTTGTCCCACCGAATCAATGGCGAGGTATGTCGAACCGCGGTGGTTGCACGGCTAACCATGTTGACCATATCCATGTCTCATTCCTAGGCCCCAATGTGAATCCCGACCCAGCACCAGCGCCGGAGGAGACTACCGACGAAGCGGGGCAGGACAAGCCCGCGGACAAGCCGAGCAAGAGCACGGGTGACTCGTCGGCGAAGCCGGATTCTAAAGACAAGCAACCTGCCGGTGACAAACCTGCTAAGCCCAGCCCAACGCCGCTAGACGAGAGTGTCGTCGGCTAAGTCCACCGCAGTGAGTCCTTATGGTTGTGCGCCAGTGGATTGGCCGGAGTCCGGTCGGGATGGACGAACGTAGTTGCACGCAACTCGCCGCCCGATATGAACTGAGCCCGGCCAACCTTTGGGGTTGACCGGGCTCAGTTAGTACTAGCGCGACTGCTGCTTAGGCGCAGCCCCAGGGCTGCCAGCCACGCGACTTCCAGAGTTTCCAGGCAATGTGGTCCTGCGCGAACTTAGGCGCTTTATGAGCATGGGACTCGAAGCGGCCACCGCCACTGCCCAGCCAGGTGCCGTAGGCAAACTGCCAAGCGCCGTAGTAGCCGTTACCGGTATTGATCTTGTAACGACCGTTCGACTCGCACCAGCGAACCGCCTTGGCCTTAGGAGACTTAGCCCACTTGCGGGATTGCTTGATCTGCCGCAAGTCCGAGTTCTTCAATTTGTATTTCTTCACATAGCTGGGCCGGACCTTTGCTTTCTTGCTCTTTTTGCTCGCAGTAGCAGCGGCCGCAGCAGTGGTCTGCTCGGCCCCAGTAGCGCTGGGTGCGGCAGGTGCAGCCGTTGCGGTGGCAACCGCAGGACCCACCAGCAGGGCGGACGCGGCCGTCAGGGCAGCAGCGGACAGGGCAGTTGTGCTTCGCACAGATATTCCTTCGTTGTAGGTCCCCTCGCGCCGTAAGGCCCGCCTCGCGGACATTTCGGTACTAGCAACGGGGCTTACCAGGTGGTTATCCACCACACCTGTTCTTCCCGAGGTTGCGGGAGTCACACGTCAATCGACAATGAGCCAGGTCACATGTTGATCATGAGAAAGTGTGATCTGCGCCACTTTCAGAGCCAGCGAAGTGAAGAGCCGGTAGCGGAGCGCGTTCGGGTCATTGTGGCGCCGGACTATCGCTTGAACTTTGGTCCAGTCGGTGTACTGATGGAGGTAATGCTGCTCCGGCGTGCGCACTGCAACGGCATACGATCTCTGCTGTCTGGACTGAAGCGGCACGTGGAGTCGGCACGCACAAAGCCCACGGAGATTCGCTGGGCTCACTCCTGCCGAGGCGGGAACCGGCTTTCTGAGAGACACTATGGGCGTGATCCGTCTTGTTGCTGCCTTGCTCTCCTTGCCGCTGTTAGCGGCGTGCAGCACGACCGTGTCTGAACCGTTGGTGTCCCCCGATCCCGGTGAGCCGGTGCCTGAAGTTGTGGGGAATGCTGCCACCGACCTCGCGGCCCCCTGGGGAATGGCGCTGTTACCTGATGGCGATTTGCTGGTCACTCACCGAGACACTGCCACCATCTCGGTGATTGATACCGGCGGACAGCCCCGCAAGGTGGCAGATGTTGAGGGAGTCGTACCCGGTGGTGAAGGCGGTCTGTTGGGAATCGCGATTTCTCCGGAAGCCACTCAAGGTCGGGCATCCGTCTACGTCTACTACACGGCTGCGGATGACAACCGCATCGCGAAGTTGGACTGGGACGGTGAGCAACTAGCTGGACAACAGGTGGTCTTCACCGGTATCCCCAAAGCGCCGATCCACAACGGTGGGCGCATCGACTTTGGCCCCGATGGATTCCTCTACGTCGGTACGGGCGACGCGGGTCAAGCAGAACTCGCGCAAGATCCGCAAAGTTTGGCTGGCAAGATTCTGCGGATAACCAGCGACGGCGAACCGGCCGAGGGTAACCCAGGTCCGACATCGCCGGTGTATTCCTCAGGGCACCGCAACGTGCAGGGGCTGGCCTGGGATGAGGATGGCAGGCTGTGGGCCAGTGAGTTTGGCCAGAACGATGTCGATGAACTCAATCAGATCCAACCAGGCTCGAACTATGGCTGGCCAGAGTGCGAGGGGCGTTGTGACAATGACAAGTACGCTCAACCTGCCGCTCAATGGTCTCCGACTTCGATCGCCAGTCCCTCCGGGATGGCCATCGCCGATGGATCGGCCTGGATCGCTTCCCTGCGCGGGGAACGACTGTGGCAAGTCTCGCTCGCTGGGGACAGTGCCGGGGACCCCGTTGACTGGTTCGCTGGCGAATACGGGCGGTTGCGGGACGTCGTCGTCACCGAAAGTGGCAGTTTGTTGGTGGCCACGAACAACACCGACGGGCGCGGATCCCCGCAGCCTAAGGACGACCGGCTGCTTCGGGTGGAACTACCGGGCTAGCTGCTTTCGTAGTTCTCTTCCTGTGAAGGCTGCGGCAGTCCCGATAGGCTGCCAATCGTTCAACGATCCCGGGAGCGATAATGATGCCCAAGTTTCTTGTCCCCTCGCTGCTGGTTGCTGCGTTACTGGTGGCCAGTTAGTCCACATCTACGAGTTCGCCGGACGAGACCGCGACACCAGCCTCGTCGGGCCAACAGGTCAGTGATTGCGTCAAAGACGGCCAAGGGTTCACCGGTGGTGCGACGGTGCCGCGGCAAATCTTCGGTTCCTATGGCCCGGGACAGTCGCTCGTCTGGGACGTAGCCAAAGGCAAGACCGCCGGTGGTGCGCAGAACGTGCAAATGGCAACCGGTATGCCCAACGGAATCGTGACCATCCTCTGGGGCAAAGATGCGGGTGCCGGAAACAACACCCTGACTGTCGAATGCACCACTGGCTGGGATGTGTACGACAAGGATGATCCGACGAAGTTGTGGCAGGCGGGCATCATCTTCAACGAGATTCCGGGGCTCGGCACGGACACCTACTTTTGCCACCGCATTGAAATGGACACTTCTGGCGATCAGGTCACGATGAAAATGTGGGAGACCTTCTGGAAGTACGGCGAGGACTACACCTGCCCCGACACGCTGCAGCAAATCCTCGATGGTGACCTAGACTTCCCCAACCCGGTGACCTACTTGGAGTTGCCGGACACCGGCATTGGGGCGGATACCGTGCCCCCGTCGGAATGGACCACTGATGGGACCGAAGCGGGAGTCGTCCTTTAGCGGTCTACCCAATAAGCCGGCATTAACTGGCTGCAGTCGGCCCATCGGAAGTGCGCGAGGTCCAGTCCTGTTCCTTCAGCAGCCAGGCGAAGTACAGGATCGAAAAACTGACCGCAGCCAAGATCAGAATTGATGCGCTGATGTAGGTAGCGCTGCCCAATTGCCCGTCGTTCCCCGAGGGCGCCCACCAAGTCATGATTCGTGCGGCTAGTGCCAGCAGCGCCAGCAGCAGTCCGCCCATTGGCAACAATTGGTCGGCAAGTTTCGTCCCGGTTGCTGACCGCCAGTGTCTGGGCAGTAGCCAGGACGCGCCGCCGGCGAAGCAGGCAGTGGCGAGCAGGATGCCGCCGACCGCATCAGATGGGCGATGCCAGCCAGCGGCCAAGGTCCCCCAAGTGGCGGTTGCGGCCCATACCAGGCCAACGACGGCAACCCAGGGGCGAGCGCGAGCGCTGGACACCAAGAGCAATGCGAGAACCAGCGAAGTCGCGATCGTTGCGTGACCGCTCGGGAACGTGTTGATGCCATCGAATAGCGGCCGATCCTCCAACTGGCTGAGATCGGGTCGGGGCAGCACGAGTTTCAGCACTTCAGCGAGCAGGATCGTACCGGCGAACAGCAGTACTGCGCTGGCAGCCGCCCAGGGTCGTCGCCGCCACAAGCCAATCGCAATCAGAACCAGCAACCCCACCACCAATGACTGAACCCGAATCGCATCCAGGATGTCTTTGGCTCGGTTCATGTGCTTTTTCCCGGCGGCAAATCTTTCCAATACTGCGCGGTCATCCCACTCTTGGCCCAGTTGGGTGTGAACTGCGAGTAGATATATGAGCACAAAGAGGGCAGCTGATCCGAGCGCAAGATTTCGCAGTCGCCGAGCGCGCTGCGGAATGGTCTCCGGTGGTGTGGAGTCGGCGACATCGGTCACTCCTGCATCTTAGGGGCCAGACCGGGCGGGCAACGTTGCTCCGTGCGGGGAGTGAGCAGCTCCAGTGAGTGGGCGGTAGCCTGCTGCCATGCTGCTGCGCGATCTCCCGGCCGAACACCTGACCCTCTACACCGCTGCTGCTGCGACCAATCCGGTGGACTGGCATGCCTGGGGTCAGGATGCCTTCGCCGAGGCGCGTAGGCGAGATGTGCCGGTCTTCCTGTCGGTGGGCTATGCCGCTTGTCACTGGTGCCATGTGATGGCAGATGAATCTTTTTCGGACCCAGTGGTTGCCCGTCGGCTTAGCGAGAACTTCGTTGCGATCAAGGTAGATCGGGAGGAGCGACCGGATGTTGATTCGGTGTACATGGCTGCCACCACCGCTTTGACCGGTCACGGCGGCTGGCCGATGTCGGTGTGGCTGGATCATGAAGGTCGCGCCTTTTACGCCGGTACCTACTTTCCCGATCTTCCCCACGGGAACATGCCCTCATTCGGGCAGGTGATGACCGCGGTCTCGGATGCCTGGCAGAACCGGCGCGAACAGTTACTTACCTCGGCGGAACGCATCAATACGCTGCTAGCCGAGCGCGACCAGCCTGCCGAGTTGAACTCGGTGGAACCAGCCTCGACGATCATGTCGGCAGCGGTTACCGAACTGGCGAACTCCTTCGATCCAGTCAACGCCGGCTTCGGAGCCGCCCCCAAGTTTCCGCCCAGCATGATTCTGCGGTTCTTACTGGACTACGCGACCGTGACCGAACAGCCGCGCCCGGCGCAGTGGGTCGCAGCTACCTGCACCGCCATGGCACGTGGCGGAATGTACGACCAACTCGCCGGCGGTTTCGCCCGATACAGCGTCGATGAA
Organism: Actinomycetes bacterium; assembly: GCA_022599915.1. NCBI lineage: Bacteria > Bacillati > Actinomycetota > Actinomycetes > Actinomycetes bacterium. The sequence goes on along the minus strand of JAHZLH010000017.1, from coordinate 23,443 downwards.
ACCTGGACGGTGCCCCACTTCGAGAAGATGCTGTACGACAACGCACTACTCGTTGATGTCTACGCGACCTGGTGGGCGACTACCGGTGACTCGTTGGCAAAACGCATCTGCGCAGAAACTATTGAGTTCATGCTCAATGATCTTCTCCTGCCTGAAGGCGGTTTTGCTGCGGCGTTGGATGCCGATGCGCCGGAAACGGCAGACTCCCCTGGTGGTGAAGGTGCAAGCTACGCCTGGACCCCTGAACAACTCGCCACGGTGTTGGGAGCTGACGACGGTGAGTGGGTTGCCGAACTCGCGTCGGTCACTGCGGCGGGAACGTTCGAGGTTGGTACGTCAGTGCTGCAACTACAATCCGACCCCGACGATGTCGAGCGCTGGCGACGGTGTCGGCAAGAATTGCTAGCGGCCAGAGCTCTCCGACCACAACCAGCCCGAGACGATAAGACCGTGCTGGCGTGGAACTCGCTGGCGATCCTAGCTTTGGTTCGCGCTGGGCTGTTGTTTGATCGTGCGGAATGGATTTCGGCAGCGGTCGCTGTGGGTGACCAGATTCGGTCGGTACACGTGACAGCTGACTCGGCCGGGGTCAGGCTTTGTCGGATTTCACGTCACGGGAAGCCGGGCGCTGCGCCAGGTCTGTTAGAGGACTACGCCCTGACCGTAGAGGCTTTCGTAGCGCTGCAGCGAGCCACTGGCGATACTTCCTGGTTCGAGTCGGCAGTTGCCGTCACCGAGGCCATGACCGGGCTGTTCTTTGAACAGGACCAGCAGCGGTGGCGATGCTATGACACGGCGGTGGATGCGGAACGGTTGGTGCGGCGACCCCGAGATCCAGCTGACAATGCCACTCCCTCCGGCACTGCCGCGGCAGCCCGAGCCTTGATCACGATGGCTGCGGTCAGCGGCAGGATTCAGTGGCGCGAGATCGCCGATCAGCTTCTTGCTGACCTATCCGGTCTAATCGCGCAGCATCCACGATTCGCTGGCTGGGGACTCCAGGCGTTGTTGCTGGCTGACGCCGGACCCTGGGAAGTGGCGGTGATTCCCGGTGAGGATGACGATGCCGCCGCAGTCCTAGCGTTGCTGTGCACGGTGGAAACTGCGGGATCGGGCCGGGCCGTATCGGTGCGAGGGTCGGTAGCGCCACCTGCCAATCCGGCGGCAGTGAGCGAGGAGGCGGCTGGCGCGGAAGATATCCCGCTGCTGATAGGTCGACCTGCTGGTGATGTATCCGCAGCCCATGTCTGCCGTAACTTTGCCTGTGGGCTACCGACTACCGATTCGCAGACTTTGCGCGAGCAGTTGCAGTCAGGATGACTGCCGTGTCCCGCTAGCGCCTCGGTGGCGCGTAGTAGATGGCCGCCAGCACACCGGCGATTGCGCCAAACAGATGCATCTGCCAAGAGATGTCCGCCGCCACGCCAACTGGCAATATCCCCAGCAAAAGCGATCCGTATCCGATGAGCACCACGACCGCTATCAGCACATCTACCCAATGCCGTGTGATCACCCCGGCAGCCAGGAGGTAGGCCAGGAATCCAAAAATGACGCCGCTGGCCCCGACCGTCACAACATTGGCTGGCCCCAATAGCCACAGCATGGTGCCACTGACGAACACGATTGTGGCGAAGACGTTCCAAAACTTCTCCCGCGCTCGCCAAGACACCAGCGATCCGAGGATCAGAAAAGGAACGGTGTTTGCCATCAGGTGCTCGAAGTCCCCGTGCAGGAATGGTGCTGCAACTATGCCCACTAGGCCGATGAGTGTGCGGCTCTGCACACCGAGGTAGTCCAAGTTTCCCGCCAGTAGGAAATCTGCAATCTCAACGAGCCACATGATTGCCAGCAGCCACAAGATTGGCGATACCACCGTCATGAATGTGCGCGGAGTTTTTTCTGGGACAGCGACACTCATGTTCCCAGTATGGTCGCGGGTGGCCATGGCGGAAAGTTACCCACCCGACGGCGTGGTTGTTCGCGACTCATCGGCGGACATGGGGGTAGAACTGACTGGTGACAGTGTGCGTGATCGTCGAATCATGTCCACGGTGAAGATCACCAGAGCAATCCACACCAGTCCAAAGCCGATCCAGCGCACGGCGGGCATGGATTCGGACAACAGCACCACTCCGATCAAGAACTGCAGTACTGGCGTGATGTATTGCAACACTCCGAGCGATGTGAGCGGAATCCTTACCGCGGCCGCGCCAAAGAAGAACAGCGGGATCGCGGTGATGACGCCCAGTCCGATCAGTAGCAGGGTGTGCTCGAAGCCGTTGTCAGTCAGAGTTGCCGTGCCGTTGGTATACAGCCACACCTGATAGCCCACCGCTGGGAGGAACAGCACCAAGGTTTCGAAGGTGAGGCTCTCCAGCGCCGGAACCCCAGCTTTTTTCTTCAAGAGTCCGTAGCTGGCGAAAGACAAGGTCAACGTGAGCGCTATCCAAGGAATCCGCCCGTAGTTCGCGGTCAAGATGACTACGGCTACGGTGGCGATGGCCAAGGCTGCGATCTGCCAACTATTGAGTCGCTCGCGCAGCACTACGATACCTAGTGCCACGGTGACCAGGGGATTGATGAAATATCCCAGCGAGGCTTCCACGACCTGGTTCGTGGTGACTGCATAGACAAAAGTCAGCCAGTTGATCGATAGCACCACCCCGGCGAGAGCTAGCAGCACCGCTTGCCGTCGAGTCAACCGCAGCAGTCGGGGCAGTCCGCGGACCAGCAGTAGAACGGCGAGACAGACCACCAGCGACCAGATGATCCGATTAGCGAGGATTTCCGACGGGGTGGTTGGCTCGAGCAAGGTGAAGTACAGCGGGAAGATCCCCCACAGCGTGTAGGCGACGACGCCGAACCAGGTGCCGCTGCGCTGTGCTGTCACCACTCGACCGTAGAGCGTCGCAGCAGCCGGTGCCACCGGATCAACCGGCGACTCATTCCGACTGCGGAATCCGCATCAGGCTGCCTGCGTGCCAGAATGACAGCATGACCGCATTCGTGATCCTGTTGATCGTTGTTGTAGTGGCCGGGGTGGGAGGGGTGTTCTTCTACAACACCTTGGTGAAGCTTCGGAATCGAGTGGCGGAGGCGTGGGCGCAGATCAGTGTGCAGTTGAAGCGTCGCCACGACCTGATCCCGCCGCTGGTTGCCACTGTGAAGGGCTACGCCGCTCACGAGAGCAAAACCTTGGACGCGGTAGTTACGGCACGCAATTCGGCCATCGAATCGGCCCAAGATCCTTCACATGCAGATCAGGCCGGTAAGGCGGAGTTGGCGCTGTCTGGCGCGTTGGGAAATCTATTTGCGCTGGCCGAGTCCTACCCGGATTTGAAGGCCAACACGAACTTCCTCGATCTGCAGCAGCAGATTGTGGATACTGAGAATCGCATCGCCTTCTCTCGGCAGTACTACAACGACACTGTGCGGGAGTGGAATACCAAGATCGAGTCCATCCCCTACAACTTCTTCGCTGCCCGCATGGATGCTCGCAAGGCGGAATACTTCGAGATTCAGGACATCGAACACGCTCGGATGTCGGAAGCAATCTCCCCAGAGGACACCACTAAGCCGCCCTCGGTGGAGTTCTGAAATGGAACTATGGCTCGCGCTGGGACTAGCCGTAGTTGCTGTCGTCTTCGGCTACTTCACCGTTGCTGGTCGAATCGTTGCTCTGATCGCCGTACTTGTCGGAATGGCGTTCTACGCGTTCAACTTCAACAGCGGCGGCAGCAGCACAGCGATAGAGACGAGCGTTATTGAGAACTATCAGGCCGACTACTCGCTGGACGAGAATGGCGAACTGACCCAGGTCGAGACGCTCGATGTGAAGTTCTATGAGCAACGGCGGGGTATTTTTCGGTTCTTTGACGAATCGGGACCGTCAGAAACCAAGGTGGAGCACCCGGTCGAAGTGATCTCGATCGAGCGGTGCCCCCGCCAAGTCGAGGACTTTGGCACATGTGTACCCGAGCCCTACGTCCTCTACGAAGAGAGTGGCTACTTGGTGGCTCGGATCGGCGAAGCGAACGTGCCGTATCCGCCTGGGACTGTCAACCGGTATGTCATCACCAGCAAACAAACCGGGACCATCACGCAAGTCGAAGGTGAGCCAGAGGCGCAGTGGTACTGGAACGTCGTGGGTGCAGGCTGGCAGATGCCGATGTATCAGGCCACCGTCACCGCAGACTTCCCGGTTGCTCCCACCGGGGTCGGTTGCCTGGTCGGTACTGGTGATCTTGAGCAGCCATGCGAGGTGTCGGAACAAAGCGACAAGCGCTACGTCACGCAGCTACAGCAGTTGGATCCGATGACTCCGGTCACCTGGAAAGCGATGATGCCCGCCGGGGGGCTCACCGTTGTTGAGTTGAGCGAGCCCTGGTACAACAATGCGATCCCGGCTGGTGTCGGTGTGCTCCTCGCGCTGGGTATGGTCGGTTTGATTCGGATCGCCCACGATCCGAAGCCCAGCCAGGCGCCCGTGTTTGCTGCGCCGGGTGACGACATCCTCGCCTACGCCTGGACGCTGAAGGAACGCCCGCCGGATGACGTCTTTCAAGCGCTCCTGCTGCAACTGCGGCATCTGGGAACGCTTCAGATTTCGCTCGACCCCGCCACGACGCCGCGTCGCAAGCCGAAATTTGTCACGCTGCAGCGAACCGATCGGGCGCTGCCAGACGGTGTCATTGGCAGCGGGGAACTACTGGACACGCTAGGGCTGAACACTCCGGGTTCCCAGCAGGACATCAAACAGAAGTCCGTCAGTATGGGGAGAAAGATCAATGCGCTACAAGCGGAGTTGCGGACTGCCTCAACCGGGCAAGCGCGCGCCTATCGCTGGTACGACTATTCCGCCTTGGGTCGGCTAACCGTTTTGTTGGCTGCGCTACTACCCGCATTTGCCGGTGTCACTTTGGTTGCTTCTGAGTCGGTCTGGTTGGCCACCCTGTTCTTCATCCCTGGTATTGCCGGACTGTGGGCCACCGCTGATCTGAAGACGCGATTGACGGCAGAAGGGCGTCGGGTGCGAGACCAGATTGCTGGATTGCAGGTTGCGCTCGGGACGTCGGCATCAGTCGAACGTTACGAGTACTCCCTGCGAGCGCAGTACTTCGAGCAGTTTCTGCCGTGGGCAGTTGCTTTGGGCTGTGCCGATAAATGGGCAGAGGCCTGCAAGCCACCACCGGGGATGGATACCGATCCAGCCAGCCCGATGTACAGCTACTACGCGCTCTATTACACCAGTCAGTCAATCTCCGAAGCAGTCAGTTCGGTATCGCAAAGTGCAGTTTCGTCCTACAGTGCTTCGCAGTCGTCATCCGGTGGTGGTGGCGGTGGTGGCTTCTCCGGCGGTGGCGGCGGTGGCGGCGGCGGTGGCGGTTCCTGGTAGCTGTCGATTGGACAGTATCGGCTAGCCGTCCACCTGCTCGGAAATCATCAACCACTCGTCCTCGAGGTCTGACTGCAGTTGCTCTTGTTCTCGTAGGTTGGCGGTAAGTGCCAGCAGTTGTTCGGGGTCGGTGGCCGCGGCCGCGAGTTCGCTGTGCAGCCGTTGCTGCTCGGTTTCGTTGCGTTGCAGCTGCCGCTCAACACGCGACAGCGACTTGCGCAACTCTCGCTCTTTCGCTGACCCAGGTGCTGGTCGCTGCGGTGGCCCGGTCGGTGCCGACTGGGCTTGAGTGGCTGACGCCAGGCTTCTCGTCGTGTCCTTCTCCGCCAGTATCTCCCGCCTCAGATCGAGGTATTCGGCCACGCCACCGGGAGCGTGACGGATTTTTTGATCGCCGGTCATCACGTAGATGTCATCGCAGACTCGCTCAAGGAAGTAGCGATCATGCGAGACCACCACAAGGGAGCCGGGCCACTCGTCGAGTAGGTCTTCCAGCACGTTCAGCGTCTCGATATCTAGGTCGTTGGTCGGCTCGTCGAGCAACAGCAGGTTGGGTCCAGCCAGCAACACCTGCAGCACTTGCAGGCGACGCCGCTCGCCCCCGGACAGATCCCCGAGTCGCTTCCAGGCCGCATCTCCGGTGAACCCGAACGACTCCAGTAATTGGCTGCTGCTCAGTTCCTGTCCGGTGGTCACGACTGCACGCTCAGCAGTTCGCTTGAGCCAGGTACCTACCCGGTCGTCTGGATCTAGTTCACTTAGTCGCTGGTCGACCATGGCGGCAGCAACTGTTTTTCCGCGCCGGACGAATCCTTCGGTAGGAGGCGGCTGTTCGCCCAAGAGCAGACGCAACAATGTTGTCTTGCCGGCGCCGTTGGGTCCCAGCAGTCCGATGCGTTGTCCCGGTCCCAGGTTCCAAGTCACATCTTCCAGCACCGGGGCAAGATCAGCTCTAGGGCGAAGTGTCATATGTTCGACGTCAATGACCGTCTTGCCGAGTCGGGCACTAGCGATCCGATGCAGGGTGAGGGAATCTCTAGGCGGTGGCTCATCGGCGATCAGTGCCTCGGCGGCGTCAATCCGGAATTTTGGCTTGGCGGTGCGAGCGGGCGCACCGCGACGCAGCCATGCCAGCTCCTTGTGCGCCAGATTGCGACGCTTACTTTCCGCGGCCTGCTGTTGTTGTCGTCGCTCTGCTTTGGCCAAAACGTATGCGGCGTAGCCGCCTTGGTAGTTGGCGATGTCACCGGAAACCATCTCCCAGGTCTGAGTGGTTACCTCGTCGAGCAGCCATCGGTCATGCGTCACCAGGATGACTGCCCGACGGCCACGCGGGACGGAGTTCAGGTACTGCGCCAGCCAACCCACTGCTTCCACATCAAGGTGATTCGTCGGTTCGTCCAGCAGCAGCACATCCCACGGTCTAATTAAGGCCGCGGCCAGCGCGACCCTACGAGATTCACCACCGGATAGGCCATCGGTCGCCGAATCAAGTCCGGCGGATAGTAGCGGTGCGGTGACCCCGCCGAGCAGCCCGGTCAATACCGATCGAGTATTCGGATCAGAAGCCCACTCATGATCGGAACGATCACCTACGATCGCCGCACGAACAGTTGCCCCTGGCAATCGGTCATGTTGACCAACCATCACAACGCGCGAGTCACCCGACATGGATACCCGACCAGAATCAGTTTCCCCGCCAGCTAGTGCCGACAGCAGGGTGGTCTTTCCGCTCCCGTTGGCGCCAACAACTCCGATTCGATCCCCGGGATGCACGCCAACAGAAATGCCATCCAGCACCATTCGGGTGCCCCGACGGAGAGCGAGGTCCTCGGCAACGAGGTAGGGGGAAGCTTTCACATATACCTCAGGTTGTGATCACGGCATGGTGCACCGCAGTCGTGCCACGGTCAGCGGCACCTCGCCGACTGGTCATCTGCTGGCTGGCGCTATCCGGCGGGTGCCGGTGCGGAAGTCACCGGGGAGGGTGTCGTGGCGCCGGAGTCCGTTGGGGTGGGGGTGGGGGTGGGGGTGGGGGCTGGTCCCGGCGGTCCGCCGATTGTGGATTCGATCCATCCTGCGTAGTGCGAGGTTTTGGTATAGACGGCCCGACGCCGGGGATTTGCGCAGGGTTGGGGCCCGTAACTCACAATCCCTGCTACCTGCGGCACGCCCGCTGCGTCGGCGAGGATCAGCGGTCCGCCGCTATCGCCGGCGCAGGTGTCCACCGAGTTGGCACCCCCGATGCCGGCACATACTTGTTTCTTGGTGTTCGCCTCTCGCCACATCTTTTCGCAGCGAGCATCTGGCGTGATTTCCACCGTGCCCTGCTGCAACTTGCTCGGGTATTTTCTGCCGTTCGGTTTGGTGGCCCCCCAGCCAATGACCGCGGCCGGCGCGTTAGCCACGTACATGGCGGCGGTGGCCAGGCCCATAGGCGTCTTGTCGGAGACCTGCTTGAGCTTCAGCAGGGCTATGTCGTTGATGTCTTTTCGAGGCTTGTACTTCTTCGTGTAGATCTTTGCGACCCGAATCTCGGTATCACTGGCGTTCTTGAGCGAGGTGATTCCGACCCGGACGACGACTCCCTTCGCCTTGAGCCCGGACAGGCAGTGGGCGGCTGTGAGTACCCAGCCCTCGGCCACTAAGGTGCCGCCACAGAAAGTGCCGCGCTTGGCGCTCTCCCCGCGGTAGCCGATGGCAGCCATCGCCGGCCAAGCTCCGGCTGCGGCGTTGGAGCCATTGATTACCTGTGGCCCCTGCTGGCTACCACCTGCAGGTCCTACCGCGGCGATCAGTGGCAGTCCAGCGAGGAAAAGCGAACCGATGGCGCCGAAGATGATGGCGCGTGCTGTTGCGGTCATAGGATCGCATCCTTCCACAGAGACGACATCGATCGAGCGCCTTGGCGCCGTAACGAGTCGGGTAGCCCCATTCTGCGGCCTGGAATGAGATATGTCACCACCCGGTGGGTGCTGCAGGGCTCACTCGCGATTGGGCCCGCTCAAGAGTCGGCTTGGGTGAGGTGAATCACAGCTGATCACTGATTAGTCGAGATCGGTCTCGGGAACAGTGAAGACAGTATGACTAGGTGCCAATCAACAAGACGGGGTGAAACGTGAGTGAGAAAATCATTATTGGCCTAGGGGCTGCGGTATTCGCCGTGGGTTTCGCCACGTCCTCGATGGCTATGACGCCACTGGACGATCAATATCCCAACGGCACTGCGTCCGCTGGAGTGTTGTTGAGTGATCACGAGCAGGTGCAGCGGCAGAACTCAGTCGAGGCTCGCTCCTAACTTCTCGTGCTGGCTGGCAGCCTCGCTGCCGCTGACTGTGCCACGCTAAACCTGTGGGTAAGACGGCGCGAGGCGTGACGCTGACTCGACTGCTGCCCGGGTTGCAGCAAGATCTGCGACCGTGGACGCCAGTCAGCGTTATCGCTGGGCTGACAGTCGCGGCATACCTAGTGCCACAAGTCATGGCCTACGCCACAGTCGCGGGTCTGCCGCCGATCGTTGGGCTATGGGCGGCATTGCCAGCGTTGTTGATCTACCCGCTGTTGGGTACTTCTCGGTTGTTGAGTCTGGGACCTGAGTCCAGCGTTGCCCTGATGACAGCAGCGGTAGTTGGCCCGCTGGCGCTAGGCGATCCCAGCCGCTACGCGGTGCTGGTTGCTGGGCTGGCACTGATTGTCGGGGTGGTCGGTGTCGCTGCCAGTCTGTTGAGACTGGGATTCCTCGGTGACCTGCTCTCTCATCCGGTCATGCTCGGCTACATGGCCGGCATCGGGATGCTGATGATTGAGGGTCAGATTGATCAACTATTGGGAATCAATACCACTGCCGAGGACGTGCTGCCCCATCTGGGTGAGGTGCTTCAGGCGGTCGGCTCGGGTGAGATCGATCTACCAACCGCGCTTGTGGGTGGGGTCATGTTGGCGGCACTCTTTCCGTTGGCGCGCTATCTGCCGAAATGGCCCGGTCCACTGCTCGTCGTTGTCGCTGGTTCGCTCTTCACCTGGGTATACAACGCCGGCGGCGGTGAACTGACGGTCGTGGGTGCTGTGCCACAAGGAGTACCGCTGCCGCAGGTGCCCGCGATTTCACTGGAGGATGCAGCGGTTCTGCTGGTCGGCGGTCTGGGTGTGCTGCTGGTCGGGTTTACCGATGTTGCCCTAACTGGGCGGGCGTTTCAGGAGCGAGACGACTCACGGCCGGATCCCAACGCCGAACTGCGCGCAATGTCGGTCGGAAATCTTGGCGCTGGCCTCTTGCAGGGGATGCCAGTCTCCAGCAGTGGTAGCCGGACTGCCTTGGCCCAGGCAAGCGGTGCTCGATCACAGGCCTACTCCTTTGTCGTAGCGATCGCTTTGGTTGCGGTCCTGCTGGTGGCCGGGCCATTGCTGTCCTCTATCCCCCGGGCTGGCTTGGCGGCACTAGTTATCTATGCGGCGCTGCAGTTGATTGATGTTTCTGGCTTCGCGTTGCTGTGGCAGTTCGATCGAGTTGAGTTCGTGTTGGCCATAGTCACACTGGTGTCGGTACTCATCGTCGGGATCTTGTACGGCGTCTTGATTGCCGTAGGTTTGTCCGTGATCGCTATGGCTGCTCGAGCGGCTCGGCCACACAGCGCGGCGTTGGGCTTGGTACCAGATCTTGCCGGAATGCATGACATCGGGGATTTCGATGATGCTCGTGAGGTATCAGGACTTCTTATCTATCGTTACGACAGCCCAGTATTCTTCGCGAATTCCTCCGATTTTCTCGCCCAAGCGGATCGACTCATCGAGGAACGGCAACCGGGTCTGCGCTGGTTTGCGCTTAACTGCGAAGCGATCGTTGATATCGACGCCACCGCGGTAACTGCGATCGACCGACTGTTGCGACAAACCGAGCAGGAAGGACTGCTGTTCTGTCTGGTACGAGCAAAGCGGGAACTCGTCGAGCAACTGGATCGGGCTGGCCTGGCAGATCGAATCGGCCGTGATCGGATGTACCCGACCTTGCCCTCGTTGGTTGACGCTTTCTACGCGGAAGATGAATGAATCCGCTGCCGCGCTATCTAGCGGTAGAATGTCAATGTCCAGACCGGGCTATCTGCAGAGGAGACCTTTCATGTGCAGCCCAGCCACCTGCCCCCGTTGCGGCAAGATCAGTTACTCCGGCTGTGGGCTACACATTGAGCAGGCGCTAGCGGGTATCGGAGAGCAGGATCGATGCTCGTGCGGCGCAGCTGGCGGCCCGGCGCCGGTCTAGACCCCGACGATATGGAACGGATCGTGACGCACCCGCGCCCACCGAGAACCCGTTTGCACTATCCGTGAGGTAGCTGGATGGCCGAGTCGCAAACGCCAATCCCGGGGACCAATATTGATCCGCCGGCAAAGCCGCAGATCGATAAAGTCCGAGCGGTCGAGCGCCGGACTCGGCTGGGTGCGGTGATATATCTTGCGATTTTGCGCTTTGGCGGCTCCCACTCGACGTTGCTAGCCGGCGGGTCCACCTACTACCTATTCCTGGGAATCTTATCGGCGATCTTTTTGGGTTTTGGCCTAGCCGCCCGGTTCGGCGCTCATCGACTCGAGCCGTTGCTGACAAAGGCGCTAGATCAGTTGGGGCAAATCTTTCCTGACTTCATTGGAACGAATGGCATCGATCTGGACACGATCGCTGCTTGGGGGCAGGGTGCCTCGCTCATTAGCCTCTTGGTGCTGCTGTATTCCGGAACTGGAACCATTAATGCCATGTCCGGGGGGCTGCACATCGTCTACGGCGCGCCTACGGATCCACGAAACTTCGCGCTGAAAAAGCTTCGGCAAGTGGGCTGGTTGTTGTTGCTGCTGCCGCTAACGCTGATGGCGTTTATCCCGACAGCCGTGATCGGGTTCTTCGGAAGCAATATCCGAGAATTCTTAGGGCTAGCTGGGGCTACCTGGGTACCCGCAGTGGTCTTAATCAGCGGTGTCTCCGTCGCATTGTCGATCAACTATCTGCTATTTCGCCTCGTACTTTCGCGACTCGGTGGCATTCGGCCCGATCCGAAGTCGGTGCACCGGGGCGCGCTGGTCGGTGCCGTCGTAATGGAGGTGATGCGTTTTGTCATGACCTTCATTGCGCAGTGGGCGCTCGATCGCCCGCAATACGGTGCTTTCGCGCTGCCGGTGGCGATCTTGTTCGTTATCTATCTGCAGTGGCTGGTCTTCTTTTTCGTTGCGTCGCTCACCGCGGCGATGGCGAGCTTCCGTGCCATGGTCCCCGTGACAGCGGATTCGGCGAACCCCGAACAGACAACGGATTCATCGCCGCCGGAGCAACAAACAAAAGTCGTCGCAGAGTCGGTCCAGGTGACCGAAGTGGGGGAACCCGGTGAGAGCGCTGAGGCTGGTCAACATCCGACGATCGCCCTGTCCGGAACCGGTAGCCAAGAAAACCAGACGGGTAATCAGCGCACCGAGGTTGTGCAGCCTGAAGCCGCTGCCCATACCGATGCCCAACACACCCGGGTCATAGATCAACAAGACCCTTCCACTGATGACCGAGGTGATCGGGTGGAGGACTCGCTAGATCGCTAGCCGGATACCGCTGTGGTGATGACGCGAGGAAGTACTTCGCCGATGGGTCCACGCAGCACCTCGGTAGCCGAGGTGTCATAGGTGGTGGGCTCGCCGTTGCAGATCACCAGCGGCTTGCCTCGCCCCAGGGCGATGTCACACAGTCCAGCTGCCGGGAAGACGGCCAGCGAGGTACCGATAGCTAATGCCAGATCGCAGTTCATTGCTGCAGCCTGGGCGGCAGCCAGTACGTCCGGATTAAGTTGCTGCCCGAAAGCGATGGTGTTGGTGCGCAGTAGGCCATCGCACCCGAGGCAGTGGGGATCGCTTTCGCCGGCCGAAAATCGATGGAGAGTTTCGCGGATTGGCTGGACGTCGCTGCAGTCCAGGCAGATCGATGACCAGAAGGTGCCATGTAGCTCCAGCACGTGCTGACTACCAGCACGCTGCTGTAGGCCATCGATGTTCTGCGTGGCGATCAGAGTTTGCCGGCCCGAGTCTGCCAACGATGCCAACGCCCGATGGCCGTCATTTGGTTCTGCCGTCAAGATTGGACTGCTGCACCGCATCTGCCAGGCAGCGAGGCGGACCTCCGGTTCGGCAACGTAGGCATCAATGTCAAAGATTCGTTGGGCTGCTGGGTTGGTGCGCCAGATCCCATTCGGCCCGCGGAAGTCTTGGATGCCAGACTCAGTCGACATTCCCGCCCCGGCGAGAATGAAGATGCTGTGGGCTGCATGGATGAGGTCGGCAGTCCGTTGTTCTGCCGCGTCCGGCAAGGCCATACCTCAGGCTATCCGCAATTAGTAGATCGGGCTCGATACTGCTTGACCGCGCATTTTCTCTCTACCCCGGTAGTGTCGAGGTACAGAGCCACCGGGAGGTGTCATGGAGTACGACCTATCAGTCGCGGGCATGACTTGCGGGCACTGTGTTGCCGCCGTGACAGCAGAGTTGCAGAAGTTGCCTGAGGTTGACGATGTGTCGGTAACCCTTGGCGAAAATCAGCCGTCCCGGGTCGTCGTTTCCGTCCGACAGGATGTGGACTGGGGGTCCATGGAACGCGCAGTCGCAGCGGCCGGCTACTCAGTGGTGAGTTAGCGATTTGCCCGCTGCCATGATCACGCGAAGATTTGGTCGCACCGACCTACAAATGCCGGTGCTCAGTCTTGGCGGCATGCGGTATCAGCAATCCTGGCGGGACACTGGTCAAGATATTGAACCAGCCGCGCAACGACGGATCACGGATGTGGTGCAGACCGCACTGGGACTGGGTATGAACCACATTGAAACGGCCCGCGGCTACGGGACGTCGGAGCGCCAACTAGGGATGCTGTTTCACGATCTTGATCGTGAACGGCTCATCATTCAGACCAAGATTGCGCCCTCTCCGGATGCCGATCTCTTCGCAACCCAAGTAGCGGAGTCCTTCAAACGGCTGCAGGTAGATCGAATTGATCTACTCGCGCTACACGGAATCAATACCTACGAAAAGTTTTGGTGGGCGGTGCGGCCGGGTGGCTGCTTGCAGATCGCTCGACGGCTACAGGCCGAAGGAAGGATTGGACACGTCGGATTTTCGACCCACGGGTCACCGGAACTAATTGCCACCGTGCTGCAGCATGAGGAAGATGGCGGGTTCGATTACGTGAATCTGCACTGGTATTACATTTGGCAATACAACTGGCCTGCGGTCGTGGAAGCAACCAAGCGGGATATTGGGGTATTCATCATCAGCCCAGCCGATAAGGGTGGGCGACTCTACGATCCACCCGAGAAACTCGTGGAACTGTGTCAGCCACTGCACCCGCTAATGTTCAACACCGCCTTCTGCCTAGCTCGGCCGGAGGTGCATACCCTCAGCCTCGGCGCTGCGCGGTCTTCCGACTTTGATTTGGCTGCAACGGCAGTTGCGAATCTGAACGACTATCAGAAGTGTCTGCCCGAGATCGAAGCGAGGCTGGAGCAGGCCGTAGCCGAGATTGTTGGTCCCGGTGGCCTGGCCGAACTCTTCGAGGGAGTTCCTACATGGGAAGAGGCGCCCGGGTACGTCAATATTCGCACCACTATCTGGCTGCGAGCACTAGCGATTGCCTACGGAATGACCGATTACGCCCGAGAGCGTTACAACTTGCTAGGCAACGGTGGTGATTGGTTCCCCGGTGCCAACGCTGCCGCAGTCGATCAACTAGATATCGGCAAAGCGGTGAGACGCTCGCCGTTGGCAGCGCAGATCCCGCAGTGGCTTACCGACGCCCATCAGCGGCTGGCGGGTCCAGCGCGGCAGCGGCTCTCTGCTCAGTAGGCCATCCCATTGTGCACGGCTCGCTAGGGCATCCCGTTGGGTCTGGGTCGGACAGTATCGACCTGGTACTGGTCCGATTAGGTGATGACTAGTTGCAACACTTTTGCACAAGTTCTACTCTGAAAGAGCTTCAAGGAGGTCCACATGAACATCATGTACAAGATCAAGCACTACACCAATCGGGTTCTCTACACCTTCCTCGGTCCAGCTGACCTCGATGAACACAACGATCCGTCGCTTCGACTGAAGCGAGAATACGCAGAGAAACAAAAGGATGAGGTCCCAGCACCAGCGGCGGGACCCGCGCCTGAACCCACCACGGCAGAGGCATTGCCCTCTCCCCGAAGTGAGGAGACAAAAGCCATCGCATAGCGATCCTCCCAGGAAGCCCCCCGGCGATCAGACCATGGTCGTCGGGGGTTCCTTTTGCCCGCTACCTACCCGGAGATGGGCACGATCGTGGGTTTCACCAGCGCCAGTTGCGCCACGTATCTGGCTGGCTGGGGTCAGCCCCGGTGGAATTGCCGAAGACGCCAAATTCCGGTTTGGGTAACGGAGCGGCCTTGCAGGTGACGTCTGCAGTCTTTCCCGAATCCCGTTTGGGCAATGCCCCGGTACTCAGGTAGTCAACTAGATACTTGCGTACACATCGATTGTCATCCAGCGATGTAGCATGGCCGGTCTCACCCGCAATAGCGACCAACCTCGACTTGGGAAATTTCTCCCGGACCTGCAAACTTCCGGAATACGGCGTGGGAGCATCCAAGGTGCCACTAATCAGTAGCACCGGTGGCACTCGTTTGCCTTTCACCCTGACTGGCTGACTGGCGGGGGCGGGCCAGTAGACGCATGGATAGTTGAACCAGGCGTTTGGCCATGTCAACAGCGGTGCCTTTGCGTAGCTAGCCCAGTTGTCGGCGGCCCAGGTATCCCAATTAGTTGGCCACGGAGCATCAGTGCATTGAACGGCGAGATACACCGCGTAGCCGTTGTCGTTGCGAAATTGCCCGCTGTCGCGGTACTCGTTGACGAGTTGTCGAGACTGGCCCAGCCGGACGTAGCGGCTGAATGACTCCGCCAAGTAAGGCCAGGTACTCGTGCTATAGCCAACCGGAGTGAAGATGTCTATCCACTCTGACGGGCCGATCTTCCCCTCCGCAGGGGTAATGGCCAACTGTGCTTGAGCTTCGGTGAAGCGGCGGGACACCGCTGCACCGGTGCTGCCCAACTGATAGGTGGTGTCATATTTTGCGATCCAGGCGAACCATTCGTCGAAGACGCGTTGGAAGGCGACGTCTTGATCGAGGTTCGCCTGGTAGAAGACCCGCTGCGGGTTGACGTTGCTGTCGAAGACTTGTCGTCGGACCCGGTCCGGGTAGAGGGTGCTGTAGACCTGTCCGAGGTAGGTGCCGTAGGAGAAACCGTAGAAGTTAATCTCCTTGACTCCAAGGGCACGACGCAGCACCTCCATGTCTTTGGCGCTATCGACGGTGCTCATGTGTTTCAAGATCTTGCCGTTCTTGCGGCAATCCTTGGCGTAATTTTTGGTCCGCGCTAGCCAAGCGTCCCGATTAGCGACCGGTTCCGGAAAGTAGTTGGGCCGGTTGAAGCCGAAGTAGTCTCGATCGCAGTTAAGCGACGGACGGCTGCGACCTACGCCTCGAGGGTCGAAACCAATCCAGTCGTATTCGGCGCTCACTCGATTCGGTAGCCAGGTTCCCAGCGTCGACCAAGGTAGCCCGGAGCCGCCCGGGCCGCCCGGGTTGACCAGCATCACCCCCTGGTATCGCTGCTCACCGACCGAACTGCTGACTCGCGAAACTGCCAGTTTGATCTGCTTCCCACGGGGTCGATCATGATTCAGCGGTACTTTGACCATGGCGCACTGTGCGCCGTAGGCAGCTAGATCGCCATTGCGGCACCGCTTCCAGTTGATGCGATCACCCCCGCGGCCGTCGGCATCCTTGGGTTTTGCCGATTGCTTGAATGGGGTGAAGTGGCTACCGCTCGCGTCCGCTGCGGCACCGGTAGGAACGAGCAGGCCGGCTGACACCGCGGCCGTTGACAACAGCACCAGCAGTCGCAAGATCACATATGCTCCTCGAATTAACGTGAGCCTAACGCTGGCAGAACCCAATAATCCGGACATTTCGCCAACCCGCCACGATGATCGGGCCAGTTCTGGGTTCCTAGGCGAGTCCGCAGTCAGTTCGTCGCTGGACCAGCCGTCGAAGACTAGGCAGTGGCGCGCTGATCGAGTGTGGTGCCAGTCCCACTGGGCACTAGTCGACCGTGCTGTAAGGATTCGTAGATATGACCGGGACCGTTGCGTCGCGCCAGTAGCCACGGCGACATTTCGGAAGAACAAAAGTGCTGCACGTGTTCCCCGGTCGGCCCACCACGTCCGGCGATCAACTTCTCTTTGATCATGGAGTTGTACTGCACTGCACTGGATTCTGGAGTGTTGGAATTGAGTACCACCTCTAACTTGGTTTCCACGAAGTAGTCACGCAAGCCAGGTATTGCGGAGGATTGCGGATCGTAGGCCTCGGGCATCATGCCGTTCTCTGAGGAAGTCCAAACCCCGCTGCTGGTGTTGAGTACGACGGTATGGTTGCCGACGGTGTGGCCTGGGGTGGCTACCAGGGCGACGCCAGGGCCAAGCAAGACGTCAGAGTCGAGAGTGACCACTTTGTCCGGTCGAACGGCCGCGTGGGTGTGGCCTTGAAACCACCGACGTTGCAGCGGATGAACCTGCGGAAATTGCTCCCATTCTGGCCGCATGATCAGTAACTGCGCGTTGGGGAAGATCGGTTGCACTGGCTCATCGAGAGGTGCGAAACCCGCTGCCGCCAAATCCGGCTGAATCTCGTCAGTGCCCAGCCAGCGGCGCAGATCTTGCGTATGCAAATGATCGAAGGTGATGTAGTCGATCTGCTCGGGGCTGATGTCGAGCTCCGCAAGGTGCTCCAGCACTGTGGGGTAGCGTCGAACTGCGAGTTCGGCGAGCGGTCCCGGTAGCCGACGCCGAAAGTCAGCGAAGTAGCCAGTATTCCCGGCGAGGTCAACATCGGTGGGGCCGACCAGCATGGTGCGTAGTTCACCGGCGAAGTCGAAGAACTGCACAACCAACATGCGATTGGTAATGCGGACATAGGGACTAGACACTGCGGCCTTGGCTCGAAAGAGAGCGTATTGAGTGGGATAGGGCAGGCCAATAAGGTCGCAGGTGGTTACTGCTGCGGCAGTCCCGGAGTCGGCAAACCAGTCGTGGAAGGCCGGCGCGGCTTGCGTGATGGCCGCTAGTTGTCGACCGGGAAGTGGGATGGCATTGGCCTCAGCAAAGATGTCGATGGCGCGAAAAGCAGAGTTGGCCATGAGCAGACTCCTTAGAGAAGTAACAGTCACAGCCTATGCCGGAAAGCAGCGACCGCGCAGAAAACACCACCGATAGCTATGGGACTAGATACCAACCCAAGAGCGCCACAGCGACCAACCCCGCAACTACTCCGGGCCAATGCAGTGCTGACGGTTGAGCTTGCTGGTAGCTGGTCCCATGGGTAACGCGTGTGAGGCCGAAGAACAGTACCGCCACCCCGATGATGGCACCGGGGTGTACGGCAGTGGGCCAGAACCCGTTTGCTGCGAGAGCCAGCAGCCCCAGAGCGAGCAGAGCTGCCGACGCGGCCAGCGCTCCCGTTGCCGGCACGGTGGGAGTTTGCCCTGCTGGCGATTCGATAGCCGTATTGGTGCCGAGCGCGACGTAGCGCAGCAAGAATGGCGTGACCATTAACCCCATTGCACTCGCCAGAATTGCGGTGCTGGCGACTTGAATCCCGATCGCCGCAGCGACTGCGCCGACTAGCCACAAGGTGGTGAATCGCTGAGCGGGTATTAGTGGCAGCAGGGCCATCGCCGCAACTGCGCAAGCGAGTAGTAACGGAACCACCACAGCTGCTGACATCGCCGAGGTGGTGAGTAGCTGGGGAATAAAGGTCCACGCCGGGATCGCAGTCAGCACCACCAGCGGCCAACCGGTCAGCCATTGAGGGCTGCCTGGCGACAGTTGCGGGCCGGAACTAACTGCAAGGGCTGCCAGCACCAGGGCTAGCAGTAGTGGCAGCGCGACGTTGGCGTAGTCACTGCCCGTTGCGGCGACAGCAAGAGCCAGACCTTGCATGCCCAACCAGAGTGCTGTCGCTACCGCGAGAGCAGCGGCGAAAGCGTCTGGGGCGAGAGTTGATCGACCGCTGTGCTCAATAGCGAGGGTGGTGGTCAGCAGCCCCACGGCAGTGACAAGCAGAAGTGAGGCTGGCGTGGCAACCACAGCCGCTAGCGACAAACTGGCGGCGAGCAGTGCCAACAACAGTCGCGAGGCGTCGGGCAGCAAGCGGTGTGCAGGTCCGACGAGGAGAAGTGCTGGTGGTGCTAGCAGGAGAAGCCACGGGTTCGTGTCTGTCGGGTCGTCGACTATGGCGGCGATAGACCAAAGCAATGCCACGAGCGCGCAGGCTGGCTTCAAGACCAGCCGAGGTTCCAGCTTGCGCATCACGGTTCCGGATTGCAGCCAGCCAACATTGTGTCGGCGAGGCCCACGGCTGGGCGCCACGACTCAAGGTCCCAACTGCTTTTCAGTCGCGCAAGCATGGACAGCGGATGGCAGCGGAACTGTTGCCTTAGGTTTGGCTGGTCAGGCACTCCGCGCCGGGTGACTTGTCGCCACATTTCATCCAGCGCAGCTTCGGGCACTAGTCTCCCGCTCCTGGTCGGGGTAATGCGATACGTCAAGCCGGAACTTTCGCTGACCACACTTACCTTCGCCACGTATCGGTGTCGCCGATCCTGCTGATTAGTTGGTCGCGGAGCTTGGCCCTTTGCTGAGCTCCCGGATGCCCCAGGATCGGGTGATGAAGCCGTGTTGGAGCGGGTCGTCGCGGACGTCGCCATCCCGAGCGCTAGGCAAAGGCCGATCAGCAGGGCGAGGGTGATGATCTTGCGCACTCCGGTCCTCCTGACAATTCCGCGGTGTCAGCCTAAATGCAGCGTGGGAGCGGGTCGTATCATTTCGCAGTTCCGTGCGCCGTAGCGCGCAACAGCGTTGGCGGGCATGCTAGTCGTGGCGATTGGCGGTCTTGCCGTGACGGTGAGCGACAACGATTTTCGAAATTTGTTTCCTTGAACATCAAGGGCACCTCAATTGTCGTTGGTATTGAGGCGAATCCTGTGTCAGATTGGGCACGATCCGAACAAGAGTAAACGTGATGGATGGTAGAGAGGACCGCAGTGAATCCCGACGCTGACAGGACCTCTACCCCACAGGGGCATCCGGCGGACGCGGCAGCTTTCCCACTGGTTCAGTATTTGCCGATTGGGGTTTTGGTTCGGGACGAGCAAGGCCTAGTGAGTTTGGCCAACCAGGCGCTACTCGATGCCTTTGGTCTTGCCGGAACCAAGGATGAGATCATCGGGCGCCCTTTCGCCGAAGTCAACGCCGAGTTGGCGACACGCACTGTTATTCCGGAAATCTTGCTGAGTGATTCGTCAGATGCGGATGACGAGAATTCCGAGAGCCGAATCGATCTGATCGATGATCGAGTTTTGCTGCGGGAGGTGTTGCCGTTATCGGTAAGTGCCGGGCGGCGGCGGGTCTACCTATATCGGGACGCAACCGCGGAGATTAGAGCCGGCGAGAGCGAAGTGGCGGCACGGGAACGAGCTGAGGAGATCGCCGAGCAACGGGCCTGGCTGCTCTCCATGGTCAGCCACGAAGTGCGTACTCCGCTGAGCGGCGTTGTAGGTTTGGTGGAACTTCTCATGGGAGAAAATCTGCCGGACTATATTCGCGACATCATCACCGGAATCCGGCGATCTGCCGATAGCGTCAATGAGTTGCTCGAGAACCTGTTGGTGATCAGTCGACTGGATGCTGGCAAGTTTGAACTTGATGAGCGACTCATAGACGTTCACGAAATGCTGGAAAGCGCAGTAGAAACGGTCGGCCCTGACGCTCGGCTCAAGGGACTGGCGTTATCTGTATGGATCCATCCATCCGTGCCGCAGCAGCTGGTGCTGGATGCGGCCCGCTTCCGGCAAGTGCTGCTGAACTTGCTGTCGAATGCAGTGAAGTTCACGGACTCCGGCGAGGTTGCAGTTTCAGCTGAGGCGTCCGACGGCTTTCTACAGATTCGAGTGATCGACTCCGGCGCTGGAATTAATATTGCGCAACTGGATCGGTTGTTTAGCCCCTATGAACAAGGCAGCGGATTGCAGGAGCGAAGTGGCGCTGGATTGGGTTTGACAATTGTGCGCACCCTCTTGGATCGGATGGGCGGAGACGTTGAGGTTGATTCTCGGCCTGGGATGGGCACCGCCTTCCGCATCAGTCTCCCTATTGTTCGCCCAGTTCCTGCTGAGGTGAAACCCATCGCCGAACTGGTAGGGGCCCGGGTCGTGCTGAGATGCTCGCAGCCCCTTACCAGCATGGCTGTGGTGACCAAGTTGCGATCGCTGGGCGTGGAAGTTCTGCGCGATACCGAGACGGCTGCTGGCCAGGCTATTCATGCTGCGGTCATGGTCGTTGACGGTGGCCAAGCCGACGTTGCGGATGAGCTCGCTGCGTTACAACAGCGGTGGTACCCAGCAAAGTCGATCGTCCTGTCTGTTGGTGCGCTGGCGGAAATCCCGGGGGCAGCCAGCGGGGTACTCCCGATTCGACGTTCCCGGTTGGCTGAGCTAATGCGGGTCGATAGTCGAGTGGCGACTCAGACCAAGGTGACGCCGCAGCCACAAGTGAGTGCTGATCTGGGCTTGCGAGTTCTCGTCGCAGAAGATTCACCAGCTAATCAGGCTCTGCTGCGGACGATGCTGGCAAAGGTTGGGGTGCTGGCCGATTTGGTGCCTGACGGTGAAGCCGCAGTGGCGGCCGCGGCCCGCGAGCGCTATGACGCGGTGTTGATGGACATCTCCATGCCACGAATGGATGGTATTGCGGCAACCAGGGCCATCCGCGAACTGAGTGATGCTGCTACATCAGCGCAGGTGCCCATCATCGGACTCAGTGCGGCCACGCTGGACGAGGACCGCAACGTTTGTTTGGCTGCGGGAATGTCGGATTACCTCACCAAGCCGGTCTCGTTGGCGGGCCTGCGAGATGCGCTTTCAGGAGCCGTACCGGACAACGCTGCACTACCGGAACAGCGCCTAGCTGGGGCACAGCCCGCTGTTCCGCCGGTCTCGGCGGAACCGACTGCTACCGCCTCCACAGACGAAGCTGAGCAAACTGGAGTGATTCTTGATATCGCCAGGCTGCGAGCTCTTGCGGATGAGATAGGGGACTTTTCGGTGGTGGCGGAGAGCATCATGATCTATCTGGAAGAGTTGCAGCCCCGGTTGGATGTGATCGAAGCGGCCCGCAACGACCCTGATCATGCAGTGCTGGCGAGAGCCCTGCACACGTTGGTGTCGCCCTCGGCGATGCTGGGAGCTGAGCAACTGGCGAGTGTGTGTCGGGGGATCGAACAGGGCTGCGGTGAGCTTGGCGATGGCGAGATTCAAGCGGCCATGAGTCAGATCCGCAATGTCGCTGCTCGCACTGAACGTGCGATGCGTGACTATTTGACAGAAGTCCCAGCCTAGGCTGCGGTTTCTGACTATCGCGCGGGTAGGTACAGGTCGATTTGGTCGGACTTGCCGTTGTGAGACAAGTCCGCTTCCCAGCCGAGGGCGCCCACCTGTGCACACAGTTCGGTCGCAGTCCGGGCAGCAGTGGGAGTAGTGGCAAGCTGCCGGGCCAGCGCGCCCTTGCTTGCTTTGTTGTGATGACTGACTGCCGTTCGTTGGCCCGACGCTGACTCTTGCCAGACTTTGATAGTTACCAATGAATCGCACTCAGTTGCGGTCGGGGACCACATCCCGCTGTACGGCGAGGACCGCATATCTACGATCAGGTTATCTGCGCTGATGGCGGTCATAGCTTCGGCCAATGGCTCTCGCCAGAATCGGGTCAAGCGACCGATGCCGGGGAGGTCGACGCCGCCGGATAGTCGGTAACAGCAGATTCGGTCGTTGGGTCGAACTAGGCCAAATAGCGCGGTGAAGATTAGCAGTCTGCCAGTAGCGAGTTCGAACTCAGCAGTTGACATTCCGGCGAGATCGAGTTCACCAAAGAGCACGCCGGTGTAGATCTCAGCCGCCGGGGCGCTGGGGCTGGTCGCCAGATTTGCATTGCGATCAACCCAGTCAGCCAGTCTCGGCGAAAGGCCAAGAGTTTGATTAGCTTCGTCCGGCGACTCTTGGCACAGCGTGGTGAGGGCAGCTAAGACCGCTTGTCGCGGGTCGGTGAGATCGGTGTCCCGCAGCGTCGCCAATGACAACGGGTCGCCCTTGCCGGGACATTCCTTGCCCTCGGAAGGCGGCAGCAAGATCAGCACCCGCTCATCATCCCAGCACCACCACGCGGCATTTGGGGGGTACCCATGAGAGTGGGAAGGTTGGCTGGGCTGAGGCTAGCCGCTCTGGCCTGGTGGTTCGCGAACCAGAACTTCTTGGGCGACCGAAGCGACTGTTTGTCCCGTTTGAGTATAGAAACCACCGGTTGCAAAGCCATGGCCATGCCCTGCGACTGGGCTGCGGTTAGCGAAGAGCAGCCATGAGTCGGCCCGCAACGGTGCGTGGAACCACATCGCATGGTCAATCGATGCAATCTCCAACTGGTCAACCCCAGCTGAGCCGCCATGATGCCCCAACACAGTGCGAACCAGCGTCAGGTCGGAGAAGTAGGTGAGGGCACACACATGTGTGAGCGGGTTGTCGGGCAGTGGCTGACCCTTAATCCAGTTCATTTGATCGACGAACCCGTCACTGATCTCGCGAACGAGTTCGCTATCCACGTGGCGCATGTCCAAGAGCTGGTTAATGGGGTAGCCCGCCTGCTTCAGTCCTTTGCTAGCGGGGGCAGCATCTTCGGGTAGGTGAATATGATCGAAGATATCGACGGGTGTGGCCTCCTCGGGGCCCGGTACTGCGGCGAACCAGCCAGGAGCCTTGTCGGTCCCGTGAGCGGGCCCTTGCTGCGGTATGGCGAAGGATGCCGACATCGTAAAGATGGTCTCGCCGTACTGGACCGCCCGAATTCGTCTGGTACTGAAGGACCGGCCGTCGCGAGGTCTATCCACCATGTAGACAATGTGATC